>JBAQYH010000605.1:0-2518 GCA_049299935.1 Methylobacter sp.
TGGAAAACAAGTTGTTTAAATAGCTTTCCGAAAAGTGGTGTTCAAGCACCATATGGCGGATAAAGTTCTTCACAGCCAACGAATTGGCGTAAGTCCCGGTTAAACCTAAACTCTGTGTTTGATATTCAGGGGGGTGATTGAGGACGGTGCCGGTACTGTGGGTAGTGCCGGCACTGTTGTTGCGATACGGCGCGTCGGTTTTGACGGGCGGATTGCCGGCGCAGCCGGTAAGCACCAGCGTTAAAACCAGTTTAAATAAGCGTTTATAGCCTGTGTTGTTCACGGTTGTCTCTTTTGTTGTTAAACGAACTAAACGGTGCGGAAATTATAATGCGTTCCGCGTCGCGGGCATCTATTTCATTTTCATCTTTAAGCCTGCACTGCAAAAAAACACCTGATCGCAATGCTGCCCCATCAACTGGGCGGCTTTGCCGGACAGGTCGACAAACTGCCGAGCCAGGCGGTTGTCGGCGATGACGCTCAGCCCGACTTCGTTGTGCACCAGCACCATGTCGCAAGATAACTGTAGCACCGCTTCCAGTTCCTGCAAAATGTCCGTTTCGGGGACTTGATGATAAAGCTGGTTGTTCAGCCACATCGACACGCATTCGACCAGCACCGGCCCCCGGCATTTTTGCAATACTTCAAACAGTTTAACGGGTTCTTCGATAGTGACAAATAAATCTTGGCGGCGTTGCTGATGAGTCAGGATACGCGCCTGCATCTCGTCATCGAAGACCTCGTTCGTCGCCAGATAGTACGGCTTCTCTGTCGCCGTCCGCTCTAAAATATGCGCTTCCGCCAGCCTGGATTTGCCGCTTTTGATGCCGCCTATAAACAGTGTTTTCATGACAGCAAGGCTCCTGCCGCCAAAAGGCCTAGGACGATCAGATTTATGCCTGTTTTCATTTGCAATGCCTGGGTTAATGTGGATTTATCGACTGGATTGACGGGCAATCCCAGTGCCGGTTTATGTTTGATTTGGCCGTGGTAACTGGCATCGCCGCCCAGCGCAACGCCCAAGGCCCCGGCCATTGCCGCGATGGGGTAACCGGCGTTGGGGCTTTCCAGTTTATTGCCGTCGCTCCGTAAACATTGCCAAGCGCGTTGTTTGTCTTCCGCCAATAACACAATCAGCAACGCGGTCAGCCGGGCAGGGATGAAGTTGGCTATATCGTCCACCATCGCTGCGGTTTTGCCGAAATAGAAATAACGCTCGGTCTTATAGGCAATCATCGAATCCATCGTGTTGATGGCTTTATACACGGCAATCCCCGGCAGGCCGAACAGAGCCAAGTAAAACAGCGGCGCGATAACGCCGTCGCTGAGATTTTCCGCCCAGGTTTCAAGGCCTGCTTTATAGACTTCGGTTTCGGTCATGTCTTTGGTGTCGCGGCTGACCAGATAGCTTAACGCCTGCCTGGGCTGCTCGGCGGTTAGCAGGGCGGCGACGCTTTCGTGCAGCATATTCATGGCCAGGCCGGTGGAGGCAAATATTGCCAAAACCAGCAGCGACAGCCAGCCCGGCAAAAGGCCGCACAGGTAAACCAGGATGACGCTGACCAGCAAGACTAAGGCGATCAAGCCGATCACCAATAGCGCGCCGGGCAAGATCCGGTCGCTGTAAAAGCGCCGTTCAAATGCATTAATGAAATCGCCCATCAATACCACCGGGTGCTTGCAGGGGAATTCGCCAAAAATCATATCGATAAGATAGGCAAAAACCGCTAATTCAAAAAACATCGTAATTACTCAGAAGGTTAAAAGAATAGAACACAGATGACACGGATTAGACGGGTTTGTACGGATTTTATTTTTACAGCCGAGCATGTTGCTCCGCCCGAAACGTTTTTCTTTCACCCATGGCCCGCTCCTACAATGATTAACTGCATGCCCAGGATGGCCGGATTGAACTGATAAACACAGAGAAAATCCGTGTAAATCCGTGTAAATCCGTCTAATCCGCGTCATCCGTGTTCCATTGTAAAAATCACCGCGCCTGTAACGCCTGCAAAATGGCGGCTATATCCAGGTTTTCCACGACCATATCGGCAAAACCCTGTATTTCGGCTTCGCGATAATGCGCATAGGCATAGCCCTGATATTGCGGGTTGATCGCTTTAAAGTAAGCGGTGCGAAACGCATCGTCGTCAAACACGCCATGCACATGAGTTCCGGCGAACAGGCCATCCTGATAATACAACGGATACTTGTCCATGCGGCCGCAATGGATTTCATAGCCGCTGATACCGGCGTATGAAAACAGCGGGTACTGTCCGCGCGTGAGTATTTTCGGGCTTTGGTATAGCACCGTGTCGTCGATAAAACTCAAGCCGGTTTCGACAATCGCAACTTCATGTTCAATCGCATCGGGGTCGTGCAGGCTTTGGCAGAGCATTTGGTAGCCGCCGCAGATGCCGAACACCGGCTTGTTGAATTGTTGAATCTCCTTAAACAGGCCCTGGTCTTTCAGCCATTGCAAATCACGGATCACGGTTTTGCTGCCCGGCAACAGCAC
>JBAQYH010000606.1:0-1992 GCA_049299935.1 Methylobacter sp.
GGATTGTCCGTCGGAATGCTTTATCCCCCGATCATTTTGGTATTTGTAAATGGGGCGCGATGCGCCCCCTACCGGGCTATCTACAAATAATCAATGGAGTAAGTTCGCTATCAATCTATTCGTCCTATCACGCTTAATTGACTTAGTTTTTGCTTAAAATCTTTACAGGCATTTTCAAATGCAGTTTGCTCTAAACAAAAATTTTGAGCGGAAAGTTTGTTTTTTTTAGGATCATCAAGATAAGGAGCCAAATTTCCTCTTGTTTTATCCACATATTGAAAATCTGCCAATAATTCTTGAAAGTGGATATTCAGCAGCATTTTTAATTTTTGAGCTTCTCCAGGCAACAGCAACAAATTATCTTTTTGTGCCAGTTCTAAAACTTGAGCATAAGTTAGATGCTCTGTGTAACAACGAAGATGTAGCAGATAAATGTTACTTAAGGTGGTCTCCCACTTTTCAAATAAAAGATAAAGTTCTTCGATTTTAGATAACCTGTACTCGATCAGCTTTTGCTTGTATGAGGAATCAATATTGAGCTTTGTTATTTTGTGATTGAACCAACTTGTGATTACTACTGCACTTAAAGTAGAAATAGCTGTTATACAACCACTAACTATAACTGCATAGTTTTTCAAATCCATCCCTTCCAAAACTCACTCCTCTATCATAAGTTGCGATTAAAAATTGCAAAGACTAACGTTAAATTGAGGGGCAGGCTGCTTCTGCCTGTCCCTCTCGAATGTTAGGTTAGGCATCATTAGGTTAGCGATTCTTTTGAGAACACCACAACGACAAACGCCAGCAGCGAAAAAGCCTTCAGACTGTTGGTTTCAGTCCCGTAGTCGAGGTGCTTTCTGGAGCCGTGAAGTATGCCATTTCTGTTCGGCGCTCTTAGTTTGTCCCTCGGCTTGGCCTCTCTGATTCCTGCGTTAAACTGCGTGTCCATTCCGAGCAGCTCTAGCAGAACGTCGGTAAATGGTTCTGCGCTTAGCGATCTCTCAGCAATCTTCGATTCGCGTTCTGTGCGGTCAGTGAATAGGTGAGCACCCAGATTCTGGGCGCAGATGCCATCTGCCTGTGCAAAAAAGAGTGGGATGGAAGCGATGTAGCGGCCTTCAGAGTGCAACTCAAACGCACAAGCCAAGATATCTGCTCGGGCTGGATACGCTGCGATAATTGACTTGGTAAGTGTTGGCCAATCGGCTTGGAGTTCTTGCACCATGTAGGTGTCCAGTGCTTGTTGCCCCAAGCCGACATAGTGCTTCATTGATATTGAAGACTCGGAATTCATATACCAGCCTAGAGACGCTGCCTCGGACCAAACCTCCCTCTGCCGTACTGGAAGATTCTTGAAATCATCTAGGAAGTGCCTAAGGTCCGAAAGTAGGTTGGGGTTGGCTTGCATGAAACTCGAAATTTTCTCGTGGATGTCATTCGCCCATGTTTCAAGTTTTGGTCCGAAACTCGACTTCATGAGCGCATTCGCGAGAACTTGTTCAAGGGGAATATTTTTCGACTCAGGCATAGGGAGTTGTATGAAGCCCAACGTAAAGTAGACACCTTTTTAGGTGTGTATTAATTTTTCAACCGTCTGCGTATAACGCCGCTCCGGTAATTCGTTAGGCTGGATGCTATATGAATTAATAATTGATAGCAACCTCTCAGGCAAACTAAAAAATACACCTCCGAAAACATCAAATAATCCATCCATCCTACGCTACTATTCGTAAGCGTAGGATGGGTAGAGCGGCAGCGAAACCCATCATAAAAAGTCATGAATGTGCTTCTCTACACTCTTGGCAATTGCTCCCCATCCGTTATTTTGCCGATACCGCCGGAGTCGATGTAGCCGACCCGATACCGACAATCTGCAAAATCGTATCGCCATCCTTGGCACCGTCGTAATGAACTTCGTTGCCGTAATGGGTGACGAAACTACCCGCCGGAACCGGTTTCAAATTGAATCGTTCCCACGCTCCGGCGTGGGAA
>JBAQYH010000607.1:0-2344 GCA_049299935.1 Methylobacter sp.
GGGGCGCACAATGCGCCCCCTACCCGCTTTACCTCAAGAACGATGAGTACAGCAGTAAGTTAGGCGACTTTCTGCCTGTGCTTGTCAGCCTGTTGGATGTCGCATTGTTTTTCAGTGCCGCCGCCACGGTGGTGGGCGCAGCCAACGGGTCGGATTCGAGATACAGTGCCGCTAAGCCGGCTGCATGCGGACTAGCCATCGAGGTGCCGCTAATCGTATTTGTTGCGGTATTGCTACCGATCCATGCCGAGGTGATGCTCGATCCCGGCGCGAACATATCCAGACACGCACCGTAATTTGAATAAGAGGCTCGCGCATCGGTTTTTGTGGTTGCACCGATGGTGATCGCATCGGAAATGCGTGCCGGAGAAAACCTACAGGCATCCTGGTTAGAATTGCCTGCGGCCACAGCGTAAGTCACGCCATCGGTAATTGATTTTTTTACCGCCGTATCAAGCGCGGTACTGGCGCTACCGCCCAAGCTCATATTCGCCACGGATGCTTGATCCGGCTGGTGGTTCCGAGTCACATAATCCACCCCGGCAATGACGCCACTGATGCTGCCGGAACCGGAACAATTCAAGACCCTCACGGCAATCAGCGACACGCCTTTGGCCACACCATAATTGTCGCCGCCGATGGTTCCTGCGACATGGGTGCCGTGTCCATTACAATCATTGCCGTTTTGTCCGTCACCGACGCTGTCGTAACCGATGCTCGCGCGTCCACCGAATTCGCCATGGCTGGTGCGAATGCCCGTGTCGATGATAAAAGCCTTTACCCCGGCACCCGTGTAGGTGTAACCATAATAATTATCGAGCGGAAGATCTCTCTGGTCGATACGATCCTCCCCCCATGATGCCGACAACTCACTGACCTGTGCTTCCATAGCGGGCACAATAAGTTGCACAATACTATCCTGTTCAACGTAAGCCACGAACGGACTGTGGGCCAGCGCCTTGGCCTTGGCTTCGGACATGCGCATTGCGCCGCCGTTAAGCGCCGCGCCGTAGACGCGCAACACTTCCGCGCCGTGCTGTTCCGCAAGATTCTTCAGCAATACCTCGCGGGCATGCGATGACGGCGTATCGTCATTTAGCACTACGATGAAATGATCTTCGATCGGTATGCCTGTTGTAGGCAGGTATTGGCCGGCAAAAGAGGGGGCGACGGCCAGGACGCTTATGGCGATAACCGTATTAGCTATTAGTTGTTTCATAAAAAATTCCTTCTGCTTATAGTGCCTCTAGATCGTTGATCTGCGAAAATGCCGAGTAGAATCACGTCAAGCTTAAACCTAGCAAATTTCGCACACCTAATTTATGAAGTAGGCTGTAATCATCAATGGGGCCCGCCTCGAATGCTTGAAACCGGAACTGGACACCAGTCATTACGCGTCAAAGGACCTAACAAATATTAGATACCTACGAGACGCAAAAACATTATGAGCAATTAATCCCATAACTATCCACGCCAAGCAATGCTAGCCCTAAACCCTCACTACCGCTATACGCAAAAACCCTTACCTTCCCAACCCAAAACTCATCATTCTCAAGCTGTGTAGTGGTACGATTTAAACAAGTCTTCCAGTTCATCAAACCGTCCGTCGCGGCTATCGACCAACCAGCGAACAGTAATGAGTAATCCGTAAAAGCGTAGCGGAATAGAATGCGGATGAGATTCGCACGAAGCCCCGGATTGCGCAAGCTACCTGCAAAGCCATCCTACGCGTCAATCATTCCGAAACAGTCGGCAAATCGACCGGCAAAATAGCGATGAAAAATTGAGTGCGGCCAACTGCATATAGCCGTATTTGGGTGGGTTAAAATGAATATAAGTGGGCATAATCCCGTTCAGCGGCGATGGACGACATGCTCCCAATAGCGGCGTTGCCGCAAATCCGTCTGGAACGGATTAGATGCGTATCATGTATCGATCAATGCACAACGCCGAGACGTTGCGGCGGATTGCCTAACGCGAATCCACCGCATATCCGCCCCTAGTGAATATGTACCTCGCGTGACTTTACCGTGTCGCTTCTGCGTAAAGTATAGCGATCTGCCAGCTCGCTTGGCATCCTCGCGCCATCGCTGTTGAGCTGGATCAGTGTCCCTTCACTTTCAATATGATATTGATGTACGGCTGCTTCCTTATTCGGCGTTAAAACAACGGTCTGACTGTCATCGTTCCAACTGTATTTTCCTTTTTCATAAAACTCCCTTGAAGATTCCCTTGCAGGCTGGGTCACCAACAGATAATTGTTATTTTGTTTTAAAGACAGCGTCGTTTTAATCCCATTGCAATCGTTGCAAGGAAGGTAACCGTAAAAAACGCCATGAAACTC
>JBAQYH010000608.1:0-2869 GCA_049299935.1 Methylobacter sp.
GGTAGGCCAGGCCGAAACCATAGGTTTCCGGCCACTGGAAATCATGCACCGAAATTCTGCCCGATACGGACACCGGCACTACAGCGCCATTCATCGCGCCCATTGCTGGCCCCAATTTCGCGCCGAACGCCACGTTTGCGCTGCCTTCCATGTCGTCAAGAGCGGTTTTGCCATGATAGGAGCCGCCTATGGTCAATTGGGGGCTGACCTTGTAAGTTGCGCCCAACGTGCCGGCCCAGCCGGCAGCATGGGCTTTGCCGCTGAAATCGTTATTGTTGGAAAAATCGAAATACCCCCAATTGAAGCCGGTCATCTGCCCCGCACCCATAGCCGGCAAAAAGCGGCTGGTTATCATGCTTCCGCCCACCGAGCCGAGGGAGGTGCCGCCAGGCATCATCATCGGCGCCATCTTGCTGCCTGGCAGGAGCATTTGCAAATCCATGCCGGCCCAGACAAGTTCCAGGCTACCCGCTATCGTCAATTGGGCGTTGACATCGTAAGCCAACGGGGCAATCGCGCGCCCCACGCCCACTTCGGAGCGCACGGGTTTGCCGGTAGGTCCGGCATCCCCCATGCTCATGAACGAGTTGCTGCCATATTCGGTGCCCATGCCGCCCTGCGCCATCACGCCGATGCCGTATGCCAGGTTGCCCTGTTTGCGCACCCAACCGCCGGCAGGCATGTAGTAGGCGTCGCCGCCGGATTTGGCGGTGTCCATGCCGTTCATCCTGGCGCTGACATCGGGATGCAAACCGCCTGCGGCCAGGTCCAGCCGGTCGCCCTGGGGTGCCAGTCCCAGCGTGGCGGGGTTGTTCATCACTGCGGCCACGCCGTTGTCGTAGGCCATGGAAGCGCCGCCCATAGCGGTTGCTATCGGGCCGTAGCCTTCCATATTCATGCCGTTGGTCGCCAGCGCCATGCCGGGAACCATCACACCCGCAACAGCTAAACTACCTACCAGTTTTTTAAGCTTCATTTCTATGTAACCTCCAAATAAGTGCTTTGAAATATTTTGAAAACCTCCCCTACTGTTTTTAACGGCTTGCTGTTAATGTCACATAATTACGTCCGTTGGGCAAGGAAAATTGATTCTTTTCAGGCAAGCGTTATCGTGATGGGCGCACCCAAAATACCACACTGGATTTAACAATATGAAAAACAAGGTTTAAACCTGGAAACGGGGTGCCGTTATCTTATTGTATTTTATGGGTGTCGTTTATTTGACGCCGAAGGAAACCGGCGGGCGCCACGAACTTGCGGCATAGGGAACAAAAAAAGGGCAGACGGTTGAGGCCTGCCCTTAAGTTTGTAGCTGCAATCGGAAATTATGCCTAGATATATAAGCAAATATCCGATTCTCCTGCGAAATCGAAGAACATCGCGGCGCCGGCGAATTCCATGCCGTCGATGAAATCGCTGTGCTTGAACCCGAACAGCTCGACCGTCATTTGGCAGGCGATGAATTTTACCTCCGCCTCTTGGCACAATTCGCGCAGTTCGCCAATGGTGGCGACGCCGTTGTTCTTGATGGTCTGCTTCATCAGCGTGGTTGCCAACGTCTCGAAGCCGGGGATATTAGCCTGGATTATGTTGGGGATGTTCCAGTTGATGTCGCGGAACCATTGCGGACCGAACGGCATTTTCATCGGCATACCGGGGTTACCCAGAGGGCTGACTTTCAGGCCGCTCAAATCCTTGCGCACCAGTTGCAGGCCGTAGAAGGTGAAGAACACCTGCACTTCGTAGCCCAGCGCGGCAGCGGTGGAAGCCAGGATGTACGGGGGGTAAGCCCAGTCGAGCGTGCCCTTGGTGGCAATGATCGCGAGTTTCTTGCTCATCGGTTTCCTCCGGGTAGTGGTTGATAATGGTGGAACGGTATTCGTGGTATCGAATTCAGCTTATTTCTTCTTGAGGAAGAACATGAATTCACCAGCAGCTTCGGCGGAAGACAGCAACTCGTTGCCGGTCTGCTTGGCAAAAGCCTGCATGTCCTTGACGGAACCAGGGTCGGTAGCGATTACCTTGAGCACTTGGCCCGTCGTCAATTCGGCCAGAGATTTCTTGGTGCGCAGAATCGGCAGAGGGCAGTTCAGTCCACGGGCATCCAGTTCTTTGTCGAAATTCATTTCACAAGCTCCTTGCATTCGTTGGTTGGAAAATTTGCCTTTATAATACAGACACCCGAATAATGCAACCCTATTATGTAATGGGCGATGAGTGGTGGGAAGATGAGTGGTGGGAATTGGGTAAAACCCATCACCCATTACCCGTAGCGGCTTTCGCCAGTCCCAAGCCGGATTGCACCCAGGCGATTATCCCGCCCTGGAGGTTGAAGCTCTTGCCGTGCCCTTGCCCGGCCATGAAGGCGCAAGCCTGAGCCGAGCGCGCCCCGGAACGGCAATAGTAAACATGAGGAATATCCTTATCCATTTCATGCGCCCTGAGCGGCAGCAAATGCAGCGGAACATGGCGTGCGCCTTCGATCACGCCGTGCGCCAATTCGCCCGCGCCGCGCACGTCGATCAGCGCGACTTCGCCGTTTTCCAGCAGTTTGAACAGCCCGTTTGGATCAATTTCACCGAATCCATACATGTTGGAATTGAACATTATGAAAACACCCTCAAAATTTCTTAAGCCAAAGCATCAGCGTTCGCTAATATACCAAATTTTCCGAGCAATGCAATCACTGATTTTTAATGTGCATGGTAACTACTCAGGGGCTAGGGATCAGGGGCTACGCGATTACGTTTGCCACAGACGAGCGGCACTGCCTCCGCATCCGGGCGGCATTCCTAAAACCCGGAACGTGGAGATTGGGCAGTTTTCACAACCTGCCGCTGTAGCCCCTAACCCCTTCCCCCTGATGAGT
>JBAQYH010000609.1:0-7199 GCA_049299935.1 Methylobacter sp.
CTCTTATTTAATCCGCTCCGTTGTTCGCGAACCGATAGCTCATCAGATCATAACAATCAACTTGATAGCGGAAAGCATCGCATTCGATATGTTCGCGGCTGTAAACCCGAAACTGGCCGAATTGGGATTGGTGCCCAAAGGATACTGGCAAGCCCATGCCAAAGCCGATATGAGACACCAGGTTTTGGGCCTGGACCTGATTCCGCAATGCGATCCGGATTCTTTGAGCGGCAGGGCATACATCCACACTGCCTGGGAAACGGCCAGCCTTTTTAAACAAATGTTCGATTCATGGAGCGGTATTCCGGTAGAACAAATACTTAAAATCCCCCCTCCAGCAGACTTCTTGTAAAAGTCTGAATCTGACATAAATGAAGCTGTCGGCTAAAACCGGAAAGTCAGTGAAAGGCCGGTAAACTTGACGAATTGTTTACGTCATATAAAGCCGCCGATTTTTTGAGTTAGTTGATATAGGTATATTTACATATTGTGTATTCAGTTCTGAGTATGTATTGTTGAACCATGGGCGGGGTGATAGATAAGCAATTTATGGCCTGATAATGTATGAACATTTTCAGCCAATTGCAGACCTGCATATCACTTTGTCCAGTCAAGCGCGCCCCTTTGAGGAAAGGGAACAAAATATAATTAAGTAAACTACGAGGATTTTAAAATGGCTGAAGAACAAGAAAAAGACTACACATGGTATATCGCTGGTGCTGCTATTGCCGCTGTTATTGTTTTAGTTGTGCTGCTGAAAAAGGACGAAACTAAGCATTTGCAAAGTGGTGCGGTAGAGCAGTTGCAAACTGAAACCTTCAAGAATATAGAAAAGAGAAAAACCAGCAACGTCACTGGTGACGTAGGTAATTGAAATAACACCCCCCGTTATTTTCTAACGGGGGGTATTGTTACTTTGTGTTGATTCCCCTATCGGCAAGTGCCCGGCGGGCGAGAAGTACTTCCATCGCGGGCATGGCCCGTCCCTCCTCAGTACCATTACGTCATAACACTGAATAGTTACAAATTCCTAATGTTTCTGAAGTAACTGATGTTACGCACGGACGTATTTTTCCCGTTTGCCGCGCCGAGCACTCTAGTTCCAAAGCGCTTTAGTACGCAGATGAACCAATTAAATTAGAATACAAAAAAAGAGGGGGGCATGAGATTGCTTTGCTCCCCCTAAGGCCAAAGTATCATCGATTGATGAATGGGATAGCTTAAGCGTTAATTTAGCGTTTTGGGATATGTACGAATACTTATATCGCCGGCTTTCTGATGAGGTTTTCGCGGATCGTCCGTTTATCCTGCGGCGTTTTTGACAAGTTGCGGTCGCCGCAATTCCTTATGTATTACAATCAATATGCCGATTACGCTCATCATTGCCCCTTGAGTCCAGAGAATCAAGCCGCCGATTTGCTGGTCTGTTACGGAACTCATGCTGGTGAATGCGCGTCCGCATAGGCTGTAAATCGGGTACAGCTCGCGCGGCGTAAAAAAGATTAACGCGCCGACAAGGATTTGCGGCGGAACCACGGTCAGCATCATTGCGATGCGGCTACCGGGAGAGCGTATGGAATATGAGTTCAGCGCAATCCCCCAAAACATCAGGCCGTTCAAAACCATGCTCCAGTTCATCAGGCGGTAGATACGCCAGTCGAGCATTGCGATAAAGTGGACAGATGGCAGCAGCCAAAAAACAAGCAAGCCCACAAACAATACAACTGCGGCGACAGGATGGAATACTACCTTAACCGAACATTGCACCGGCTTCCAGCCTGAAACCTGTCGAATCAATCGTTTGCCTGCCCTAGGGAAACCTTCCGTCAGCGCGTCTTTAGGATAAGCCAATACGATAAAAAACGGCCCCAGATGATGAAGCACCATGCTTTGGAGCTGATGAACGAAAAATTCATGTTCGGCATAATAATCGATTTGGGTATGGGATGCGGCATACAGGGATAACAGCCCGATCCAGAAGTATAGTTTTTGCCGAAACGACAGTTTGCACCGTAGGCCGCCTCTGATAAACAGCATGGCGGTAACGGCGGTTACGATGGCAATGGCATAGGATGCCTCCCACGGGACCAGCCATTGCAGCGGGTTCATTTCGCTACGGCCCCGGTGAATCTAAAAGATGCCGAAGATCGTCCGCTGCCGCTTCAATCGTATCATCCGGCGTTACCAAAAGACGCGCATGGCCTTGCGGGTCGAACACATAAACCGCTGCGCTGTGGGCGATGTCGCCTGAATCCGATTTTTTAGCGCGGAAAGCTATCCGGTAACGTTTTGCAATCGCTTCAATTTCACCTTCATTGCCGGTCAGTCCATCCGCATGTTCTGCATCGAATGCCGTCAAATAGCGGTGCAACACTTCAGGGGTGTCGTGGCCGGGATCCAGTGTGACAAACAGGATACGGGTGCGGTTCGCATGGTTTCCCATGCGCCGCAGTATGTTGGCCAAGCGAAACAGCGTGGCCGGACACTCGGCCTGACAATGGGTGAAACCGAAAAACAACATGATCAGGTAGCCTTGATAGGTTTGATCCGTTACGGGTTGCCCGGTGTCGGACATCAGCGAGAAACTTAAATCCGGCAAATGACCGGTGATTTCATTCAGTTGCCACTGTTTTTCCGGATTGCAGCCGATCAATATCAACGCCAACGCTACGCAAAGAATATATTTCAGGCCCCGTGTTCCAAATACCCCGTTACGCATCTTCGCAAACCGGCCGGTTATGCCTTAAAGCGCCCGATATTGAAATCCTCAATGGCTTGCCGGATTTCTTCCTGGGTATTCATCACAAACGGCCCGTAACCGGCTATCGGCTCATCAATCGGTTCCCCGTTCATGACCAGCAGAGTGGCATCTTTAAGCGCCGTCAGGGTGATAGTTGTGCCTAAGCGTTCAAAGAATGCGATCTCGGTATCGTTCAGTGTTGCGGAATTATTGATCGTTATACTGCCTTTCAAGGCAAACAACAGCGTTGTGTAATCTTCGGGGAAATTGAGTTCGACGGTTTGCCCGGCCGGCAGGCGCAGATCCCACAAATTGATCGGAGTATAGGTGTTTGCAGGACCTTTAACGCCTTGAAAATATCCGGCAATTATTCGCACGACACTGCCTTGTTCATCCAGCTTTACCGCCGGAATCCGGCTATCGGTTATGGATTGATAGTGCGGCGCAATCGTCTTAAATTTGGCGGGCAGGTTCACCCAAAGCTGTACCGCTTCAAAGGTTCCTCCCTGCCGGGTAAAGGCCGCGGAATGCATCTCTTCGTGCAGCAGCCCTTTTGCCGCCGTCATCCATTGCACATCGCCGGGGCCGATCAGGCCGCCATGGCCGGCGGTATCGTGATGTTCGACTTCGCCTTGATAAAGAATGGTAACGGTTTCAAAGCCGCGGTGCGGGTGCATGCCCACGCCTTTGGGTGTCGATGCGGGCGGAAACTCGGTGGGTCCTGCATAATCCAGCATCAGAAACGGGCTCACCTCGGCATCCGGGGTGTTATAGGAAAACAGGGTGCGTACCGGAAAACCGTCTCCAACCCAGTGCGACTCATCGGTGCGGGCGATTCGATGTAATTGTTTCATGGCTTTATTCCTTTTTCTAAGGCGTTTGCTTAAGCAATGCAGCCGGAAGAGTTGAATAAAATTTGGCGAGCCAAACGTTCTAACACCCTGACGATCGGATCAGCCGGCGGAAAGACCAGTTATCCTAAAAACCGCAGTTAGTCCACGAAAAGCACGAAAGGCACGAAATAAATCGGTAAGTTATATTAATTGTAACTACTTAGCGCGAAGCACAACATCCCTCTCCTGCTGGAGAGGGTAGGGTGAGGAGAATCAAAATAAAGCTTTTTTTCCTATTTAAATTCTCCTCACCCCGGCCCTCTCTATCAGGAGAGGGAGCAAGTCCCGTAGTCCCGTAGGTCGGACAACAGCTTTTCGTTGCCCGACATTTTGATGTGCGGGAATGTCGGGCATAAACAGCTTGCCCGACCTACGTGGCTATTAATTTAGCCCTTCACTTTTTAGGTGACGGCTTGGTATCTCTTTAAAACTTTCGTGCTTTTCGTGTCTTTCGTGGACAAAATGGTTTTTTCAGGTTTATCGATATTCAGGGTAGTATGCCGTTAACAGATTTTCACTATACGCATGTTTAAGACCGGTGAGAATCAGTAGTATTGCATAAGTCCAGCAACCGGTATTTGCCGCTTTTTATCGATTCATCCGCAACCATGCCAAAAAACAATAGTATAAAGTCAGCAACTTATCTGTTTTTCAACACTGCGGCGGCGTACAGTTTCAGGCCGAATTCAAAACAGGGGTTTCTAGGTAGTCGTACGGATTTATCAAGGTGTGCAGACAAGGGATACTGCATCATGGGTCGTTAGAGGCTCTCATAAGCTGTTTTCATTTGGTCTCAACAAAACAAGAGATACGATTATGAAAAATTACTCATTAATGTTGATTGGACTTTTGCTTTTTTCTGCAACAACGCTGGCTGTTGAAAATGCCGACCCTAAGAAGGTTGAAGAAGTGCATCACCGCGTACAACGAGTGGTGCCTTACGCATTAGACCGAACCCTGCAAACGTTTACCAAAACTGTTCATGGCGGTGTTCAGCATGTCGTCATCAAGTCAGCAGAGGATAGCGCGCAGATAAAATTGATACAGGAACACCTGCTTAAACTCGCCAATGCATTCAGTAAAGGCGACTTTTCCTCCTCTGAACGTGTACACGGGGCCGATATGCCGGGTCTCGTCCAATTAAAAACGGCACAAACCGACGATATAAAATTTGAATATAAGCCTTTACCCAATGGTGCGCAGATTCATTATGCGTCTGAATACCCCCAGTTTGTTCAGGCGCTTCATTTATGGTTCGATGCCCAGCTGAAGGATCACGGCAGTGACGTAATACCGGAACATATAAAGCATCATTCGACAATTTCGGAATAAAGGGAGCGGATCGGTAGCGGCAGACTGATTCTTGCCGGTCAGCTGCATGCAGTTTCGCTTTCCGGATTCCGCCATAATGGGGGCGCGATAGGAAGGCCGTTCCGGTTTTCGCGGCAACTTGCCGATTCGGCAGGGCTTGCACTGCGCCCAAAGCGTGCGTTTTTGGAAACCGCCTTATGATTAATAAACGAGAACATACCGATAAAATCGAACCGGCTGAAGGCGATGCTTTATTAATCAGCGACATCCAAAATGATTTTCTGCCCGGCGGCAGTCTGGCTGTGTCGGAGGGGGAGCAGGTCATACCCGTCTTGAATGGCTATATCGATCGATTCAGCCATCGTCAATTGCCTGTATTTGCAACCCGCGACTGGCATCCGGCTAAGCATTGCTCGTTTATCCGGCAAGGAGGCCCTTGGCCGGAACACTGCATCGCCGATTCCAAAGGCGCGGAATTTTCAGCCGATTTGCATCTCCCTGCCTCTGCTTGCATTATTTCCAAAGGCACGGATGTTGAGCGGGAAGGCTATTCAAGTTTCTCAAACCGGACCTTCAAGCAGCAACTGGATAATGCGGGCATCCGCCGATTGTTCATCGGCGGATTGGCTACCGACTATTGCGTTTTAAATACGGTTCGCGATGCACTGAACTACCATTACAAGGTGTTTTTGTTGATAGATGCGATACGTGCCGTTAATGTTCAGAAGCAAGATGGCGAAGACGCAATAAACGAAATGATCGAAAAGGGCGCAAGACCTATTACCTTGAGCATGATCGGATAATGCCGAACAGCGCCTTGCTTACCGACCTCTACCAGCTAACCATGCTCCAGGGCTATTATGAACAGGACATGGAAGAGCTTGCCGTATTCGAGTTTTTTGTCAGAAAATTGCCTGAGAACCGGGGCTATCTGGTTGCGGCAGGCCTGGCCCAGGTTTTAACGTATCTGGAACAATTGCGATTTTCTTCGGATGAAATTGCATGGCTGGCAAGCACCGGGCGATTCAAACCGGCAGTGCTTGACCGGCTGGCGGCATTAAGATTTACCGGCGACGTTCATGCGATGCCTGAAGGCACGGTGTTTTTCCCGAATGAACCGATATTGCGCGTTACCGCGCCGCTGCCCGAAGCGCAATTGGTCGAAAGCCGAATCATCAACCTGCTGCACTTCCAGACACTGATTGCCTCCAAAGCCGCGCGCTCGGTACTGATCGCACCGGACAAGCTGCTGGTCGATTTCGGCATGCGCCGGGCGCACGGCAGCGAAGCAGGGCTGTTGGCGGCTAGGGCAAGTTATCTGGTTGGGTTCACGGGTTCAGCGACAGTGGCGGCCGGGATGCATTTCGGCATCCCCATTTTCGGCACAATGGCGCATTCTTTTATCCAAGCATACAGTTCAGAGAGCCAGGCCTTTGCCGATTTTGCAGGGGCCAATCCCGATAATGTCGTGTTATTGATCGACACCTACGATACCGAAGCCGGTGCGCAAAAAGTAGTCGATCTGGCTCCCGCATTGCATGCGCAAGGTATAAAAATCAAGGGAGTCCGCCTGGACAGCGGCGATTTGGCCGATCATGCCCGGAAAGTCAGGACAATTCTTGACCGTGGCGGCCTTAACGATGCAACCATCTTTGCCAGCGGCAATATCGATGAACATAAACTTGCGGAATTGATGGCTGAGCAAGTCCCGATTGACGGTTTCGGCATCGGTACGCGGTTGGATACCTCAGCCGATGCACCTTATCTCGATTGCGCCTATAAATTGCAGGAATACGCCGGAATTGCGAGGCGCAAGCGCTCGGAAGGCAAAGCGACCTGGCCCGGACGCAAGCAGGTTTATCGCAACTATGATGATAACGGCATGATGTCCGGCGATACCGTAACCGTTGACAATGCGCCTTGCGCAGGCCAACCGTTACTGCAATTGGTTATGCAGGGCGGAAAGACTGTAGCAGGGCAGCCTACGCTGACCGAGGCCAGGGAATATGCTCGACGCCAATTAAATAGTTTGCCAATGTCATTGCGCCAATTAAGTAATACACCGGAATACCCGGTGATAATTTCCGCAGAACTGCAAGCGTTGGCGAAAACAGTGGATGAACGAAACACAGTCCCGTAGATCGGGAAACAGCTTTTCGTTGGCCGACATTTTGATGTGTGGGAATGTCGGGCATAAACAGCTTGCCCGACCCACGTGACTGCTTGATATTTCCTTTATCCCCGCAACTCGGTAT
>JBAQYH010000610.1:0-1791 GCA_049299935.1 Methylobacter sp.
CAGCGACTTGTTCGCAGGTATCATCACCGCCATTTTGCTGGTTCCGCAAGGCATTGCCTACGCGATCCTGGCCGGACTGCCGCCTCAGCTCGGGCTCTATGCCAGCATCCTGCCGCCGGTGCTTTATGCCCTGCTCGGCACCAGCCGCACCCTGTCGGTCGGCCCGGCCTCGATTGCCGCAATCATGATTGCCGGGGCATTAACCGCGCCGGAAGTCGCCGCGATGGGCAATCCGGTGCAAAGCGCATTGATTTTGTCGGCGGAAAGCGGAATCATCCTGTTGCTGATGGCGGTGTTGCGTATGGGCGGACTGGTCAATTTCATCAGCCATCCGGTACTCACCGGCTTTACCAGCGGCGCGTCGTTATTGATTATCGGCAATCAATTACCGCATTTATTCGGCTTAAAA
Organism: Methylobacter sp.; assembly: GCA_049299935.1. Classification (GTDB taxonomy): domain Bacteria; phylum Pseudomonadota; class Gammaproteobacteria; order Methylococcales; family Methylomonadaceae; genus Methylobacter_A. Next base: position 410 of record JBAQYH010000610.1, read on the forward strand.
ACGCCATCATGCGGCCTTGATGCCGCCTGCTACAGCCATTATTTGTCAGGCTTCGTCCCGGCAGCCATGCTAATCGGCCTCAGTGCACTGGGCTTACTGGTATTTTTCGGCAAACCGCTGGTCGCCATGCTTAAAAATATCGGTATGCAAGCGTCCCTGATTACCGCAATAAGCAAATGCGGGCCGTTATTGACCATTATCGCGACAACCCTGGCAGTCGCTTATTTTGACCTGACCGACCGGAATGTGACTGTTGTCGGCCAAGTTCCGTCCGGCTTTCCGGCGTTGAACTTCGATTTTTCGCCTATTGAAAAATGGTCCATATTACTGCCCTATTCCGGCTTTATCACCTTGATTGCCTACGTCGAAAGCGTAGCCATTGCCAAGGTCACCGCCAATTTCAGGGGCGAAAAAATCCTCCCCAATCAAGAACTCATTGCCCTGGGCGTGGCCAACCTGACTGCCGCCATTTCAGGAGGAATGCCGGTCGCCGGGGGCTTTAGCCGTACCATGGTCAATTTTGCGGCCGGCGCGCGCAGCCAAATGGCCATGCTGATCGCCGCCGGCATTCTCGCCCTGGCCGTCATCTTCTTTAGCCCATGGTTCGAAAACATTCCCAAAGCGGCGCTGGCTGCGATTATTCTGGTCGCCATCGTCCCGTTGGTGAAACTGTCCGACATTGTCCATACTTGGCGCTATGACCGTGGCGACGGCGTCGCCGAAGCCGCCACCTTGCTGGGGGTGTTGCTCTACGGCATTGAAGAAGGCATCACGTTGGGCATTATCCTGACCCTGATCAGCCACTTGCGCAAAGCCAGCCGGCCGCATATTGCCGTGGTCGGCCGCATACCCGGCACCGAGCATTACCGCAACATCAAACGCCATAGCGTGGAAACCTGGCCTCGGCTCTTGTTGCTGCGTGTCGATGAAAACATCACCTTTGCCAATATCAATTATATTGAGGAGTTCATCAAATCGGAGTTAAGGCCGCGGCCGGACATCCGGCATATCGTGCTTATTTTCACCTCGGTCAGCGACATAGACACCACCGCGCTGGAGGCATTGGAAAATTTGCAGCATAGCTTGCAGGCATCGGGAATAACCCTGCATATCTCGGAAGCGAAAGGCCCGGTGCTCGATAAGCTTGAAAAAACCGACTTTATCCGTCAGCTGAAACCCGGCAAGGCGTTTTTCCATACCGAAGATGCGGTTAGGGAACTGGGTTGACACGGATTTAACTGATATTCACAAATAAAACCCGTAATCACTATCCCAATAGAACACGGATGCCAAAAGTAGGCGCCTCTAGGCGACACGGATTGGACGGGTTCAAACGGATTTTTAAGAGGAAAGTTTGTTAATCACTGCTGTTACGCACGAGC
>JBAQYH010000611.1:0-2055 GCA_049299935.1 Methylobacter sp.
GTCATTTAATGGAAATGAAAAGCGACCAGAAACCCAATCAGCTAGGTGCTCACAGACAAAAATCCAACGTTTTCCAGCCTTACGGCCAGGAATCAATCCAAGCTTAGCTTTCCTCCTCAAAACTTCAGGATTCATTTTGAGAAATTCAGCAGCTTGTTCTAAGTCATAAATTTGCGTCATTTCAGGTCCGCTTTAAATAAATGTCTATCATCAACAATGGCCTGAACGGCCTGAGTATCGGATAGACGTGATACATTATTAATGTGCTGCCTAATACAATCAGGGGAGCAAAAAACGAGATCCTGCCAAATAAGAGCCGTTTTAAGCAATACTCTTCCAGGACAAACAGAACAAGGAACGATAGTAAATTGATTACTATTCATGCCGCTTTACCAATCAAACGCCTTTTTTCCAAGCCCTCTTTAATCTGCTCTCGCAAATCGTTATCATCCTTCCCCCTACTCCTGTAATACGTTTGAATTTCCGGCCAAATATGCAATCTATGAAGCTGCCTCATCACATGGCGGACTGCACACTCATTGCGGCGAGCCATAATTGAAACCAAATTGCCGATCACAGAAGTGATATTTCTAGCTATCGGGTCTACTGCTTCTTTTTTTTTGCGCGAGATTTTCACGCCTTTCGCCGGAACATAAAAATAAACATCCTGCATAAGCAGTTGCCAGAAAGGGTTTAAATAACCACGGGGATCACCGTTAATCATTAGCCGGTTCCGTTCCAGGGCGTAGCGCCATAAGTCGGTTAAATGGTCGGCAACTTGATTAAAACCTTCAAATTCTAGGCCCATGCCTAAGCCTATTTCACGAATAATGGTATGATGGAGCCTTGCTTCTGTACGGCGAACAGACTGTGTATTGTCATAAGCGCCTAAAGAATAGATGTTCCATTCCTCGTTAAAGTAATCAACTTTGTCAGACTTAACGATTTCATAGGTTTTATCGTAGAGTGCCATTTGTACGGCAATGGGCTTACCGATTAGATAGTTTTTTCCCTGACCTTCACCACCATAGGTGGCAACTGCATCAGTAAAGTCAGACAAATCAAGGGAAGCTATACCATCAAAAGCTCTGATAGTCCTTGAGCTTGTGGTAAAGTTTTGAATAAAATCAACAGGTAAGTTAAAACCTTGATAATCACAAGCAAGATGCACGGCCACACCCTTTGCTACCGGTTCTTCTAAGAATATACGAGACAAGCCAACAAAATCACCGTGAAGATATTCCCATATTTCCGGGACTGTGCGTTGTGATATGAAATGCGGTGAAAGCTCAATCTTTAAATGAGAACCTTCATGATCGATTTTGCCGTACCAGCTGCCAAACAAGATAACTATGCCGACAGCGTTGTTTTGCATCTTGTACCTATAACCCCCGGTTTTGCCCATCCGTGAGAAATGCCAACGGTCATCATTGACGCAGATGTTCGCTGTTAAGCGGATGTACTCATCTTTCATTTCTACATGCTGTTCGAGTTTTTGAATAAAAGACGCCTTCGGTACACCATGAAACAACTGCCTGACTGTATCGACTGAAGCACCAACGATATTAACACCGGATAAATCGGTAATTTCACCATTGTTAACGAACAATAAACCGGACTGATCTTCATCAGCACCGTGAGTAAGGGATTCAAAGGAAAAGCGTTGGTTCATTTTCATATTTTCAGCTTCTATAGGCTTCGTTGTGTATTGTTCTGTTACGTGATACAGGGACGTAACAGCCTTTTTTATTTTTTTATTTTTCAGTCTTTAACTTGGGATTAAGCGGCAGAACTCTGCAATTCGGCCAAACAGAGGAACCACGCGTAAGGCCAAAATGAAGAACTAACTTCGGGGCATGGATTTGCAGGAATCGTTCAGCACAGAGCTTAAAATCATCTATAACGTGTTGCTCTCGACTCGGACATCTAACGGCAATAACTTCGCAGTTTTGAAGCCCGGCAAAGTAATGATCCAGGTTCTGGTCGTTTGAGTTTGTCCACTGTAATACGGGGATGGAATAAACGCCGTGATCAAGCCCCCACGCGCAAATGATC
>JBAQYH010000612.1:0-4562 GCA_049299935.1 Methylobacter sp.
AGTACGCCTTTTCGAGGAAGAATAATTCGGGCTTCAAAACCGCTGGCCTGATCCAAATTATCCTCATAAATAGACAAACGATGTCCATCCGAGGCAACCAATTTCAATTTACTGTTGGAAACATTAAACAACAAACCGTTCAGGTAATAACGAACATCCTGGTTAGCCATGCAGAATATGGTCTTATCGAGTGCTTTCTTAAACTTGCCGGCATTAATGAACAAGTGGTTCTCTAATTCCGATTCGGCAAATTCAGGATAATTAGCGGCCGGCAAACAACTCAGAGAAAAACGGCTGCGACTGGATGCTATTTTTACCTTGGCCGAGCCAGTTCCCGATTGGCTTGCAGCATACTCACCATCCTTGGCGGTATCGTCCTGCAACTCGAATTTAATTTCAGCGCCATTTGGCAAGAGCCTGCAAATATCCAAAAATTTTCTGGCCGGAACCGTAATCGAACCGGGCGTGGCAGTTGCGATATTAATTTTGGCGATAATCTGAATTTCCAGATCGGTACCCGTTAAAATTAGCTGATCATCCTCGATAACCAGCAAAACATTGGAAAGAATAGGCATCGTCTGCCGTTTTTCTATGACGCTGACTATTTGCTGCAAAGGCAGCAGGAGTTCTTCTCTATTAATAATAAATTTCATAAAAGAATATTTTTATATTATTACTACTAGCTTAAAAGGAAACTGTTGAAAACAGCTTTTTATCCTTAATAATCAATTAGCTGGGTTGTTATAAATAATGTGGTTAAGGCTGCTATTCTAACGTGTACGGATTGTAGTTAAATAAAAGATGTTAGTAAAAATACATTTTATCCACAGGTTGCTCCACGTCAATGCGACAGGGTTCTCAACAGGTTGGAGTAATCTTCCGCAATCTTGTTATCGGCTTCTTTTAACTCGGCAATCCGTTTACAGGCATTCATTACTGTGGTGTGGTCACGGCCGCCGAAGGCATCGCCGATTTCAGGAAAGCTGTGCGATGTCAGTTCCCTGGCCAGACACATAGCCATTTGCCTTGGCCTGGTAATAGATTGCTTTCTGTTTTTTGAAGATAAATCGGCAACTCGAATTTTAAAGTACTCGGCAACCGTCTTCTGGATATTGTCGATATTAACGAGCTTATCCTGCAAGGAAATTAAATCGTGCAACGCTTCCTTGGTAAATTCGATGGTGATTTCACGGCCGGTAAACTGTGCGTTGGCAATGACCCGCCGTAAAGCGCCTTCCAGGTCCCGGACATTGGAAGGGATTCTTTTGGCGATAAAGAAAGCCACATCCTGAGCCAGTTCAATATTAACCAAAGCGGCCTTCTTCATTAAGATGGCGGCCCTGGTTTCCAGATCAGGCGGTTCGATCAAAACAGGGAGTCCCCAGCCAAACCGCGATTTCAAACGATCTTCAAGTCCTACGATTTCCTTAGGGTATTTGTCGCAGGTTAAAATCACCTGATGTTTCTTTTCCAACAGCGTGTTGAACGTATGGAAAAACTCTTCCTGGGAACGTTCCTTGCCGGCAAAGAATTGGATATCATCAATTAACAATACATCAACGCCGCGATAAAATTCCTTAAAGGCGTTGATCGAATTTTGTTGCAATGCCTTAACCATATCCTGGACGAATTTTTCAGAGTGCAGATAGACGACAGTCGCTGACGGATTTTTCTGTAAAACCGCATTGCCTATCGCATGCATCATATGGGTTTTACCCAGACCTGAACTGCCGTAAATAAGTAACGGGTTGTAAGCCTTGCCGATGTTCTCGGAAACCTGCACCGAGGCTGCTCTTGCCAACTGGTTAGATTTGCCTTCAACAAAATTGTCGAACGTAAATGCCTTATTTAAGTAGTTGGGACTGGCTTTTTGGGTTCCGGCAGGCTTGGCTATTTTGGCAGCCGTTGTAACGGTCGAATTTTTGGAACCGATTTCCAGACTTAGATTTAATGTCCCGTTGGAAAACTCATGAATGGTTTCTTCAATTTTTGCAAAATGATGCTCTTTAACCCAGTCCAAAACAAACCGGTTGGGAGCCAATAATTTTATTTGTCCGTCGCTTTCTATGGCCTGAAGCGGCCGTATCCATGTACTGAAGTCAGAACCTGAAATTTCATTTTCAAGTTTAGAAAGACAGTTATTCCAAATTGAGCTCATTTAATATAGTAAAAAGTTGATTAGTGTAATGAAGTAATTTTGATTTTTTATCACTATACAGCAATAGGAGATTGCGCTATAGAATTGACAGGTCTAATGGTTTATTTTATCATCCGCTGTCTTTTTTATCTGTTTTTGTTAACACTCATCCGATCAGGCCTTAAGTAAAATGAAAAGAACATACCAACCAAGTAAAATCAAACGCGTAAGAACCCACGGTTTTCGTGCAAGAATGGCAACAGTAGGTGGCCGTAAAGTTCTCAATGCTCGTAGAGCAAAAGGTCGCGCCCAGTTAACCGTTTAGTTGACGGTTGGTGGCTGAAGAAGTTTTTAGTTTCCCCCCGCAGTTACGGTTAAAAAAACCGGCTGAATATAAAAAGGTTTTTGCTAAGCCTGTAAAATCAAGCGATCAATATTTTACCCTATTAGCCATAAAGAATGATTTCGATCATCCGCGGCTAGGCTTGGCAATTGCTAAAAAAAATATAAGAAAGGCAGTGCAAAGGAATGTGATTAAACGAACTGTCCGGGAAAACTTTAGAATAAAACAACATGGTTTGGGAAATATTGATATTGTTGTTTTGGCTCGTAGAGAAGCCGTAGATGCTCCGCCGGATTTGTTAAGAAAATCGTTGGAAAGGCATTGGCTTAAGTTGGTATCCCGATGCGATTCATACTCATAGCAATTATAAAGTTTTATAAGTACTTTATTAGTCCTCTGCTAGGCGATAGATGTCGTTTCTATCCAAGCTGTTCAAGTTATTCTCTGGAAGCGCTTCAGCTCCACGGGGCCATTACCGGCTCTTATCTCACCCTCAAAAGATTATTAAAATGCCACCCGTTCCATGAAGGTGGCATTGATCCCGTTCCAGAAAAATTTGGTAATAAGAATGGATAACATAAGATTTGTACTGATCGTTACTTTTGCAATGCTTGTATTTATGCTGCAACAAGCCTGGCAACTGGATTATGGCCCGAAACCTGAAGTTGCTGCTGTTGTAGACCCTGTCGCTGCCAACACCAAAGAAGATTTACCTTCCGCTACCGGCGCATCCGCCCAAGCAGAACCGGCAGAGCAAAATACCGCAGCCGTTCCATTGGCAACAGTCTCATCTGCCAACGTCATTACCGTTAAAACCGATGTGCTTGCGCTTCAAATTGACCTGCAAGGCGGCACCATCCAGAATCTGGATTTAACAAACTATCCGGTAGAAAAATCCAACACCGTCATAGATAAAGTACGTGAATTGGTTGGTTTATCCGTTGCGGAAAAAAACACCGCCCCGGTACGATTATTTGACAGCAGCCAGGAAAAATTATTTGTCGCGCAGAGCGGCTTGATTGCCGACAGCGGTTTTGCGGCTGCACCAAATCATCACACGGTATTTAAAAACGAACAGACTAATTATGATCTACAACCTGGACAGGACAGTTTAACCGTACCTTTAACATGGACTGATAATAACGGCCTGACCATCACCAAATTATTTACCTTCAAACGCGGCAGTTACGACATAACACTGGAACAAAAAGTCAAAAACGATTCCTCTAAGCCTTGGTCCGGCAGGCAATACAGCCAGCTGCTCAGAGCACCGGAAGAGACCACAGGCGGCATGCTGACCGGCGGCATGAGAGCTTATGCCGGCGGCGTTATTTATACCGAAAAAGAAAAATATCAAAAAATAAGCTATGACGATATGGCTGATGAGAATCTTGATGTCGCGACCAAAGGCGGTTGGACAGCGATGATTCAGCATTATTTTGCCTCTGCGTGGATTCCGCCTGCCGATCAGGAAAATCATTTTTATACCAAGGCATTGAATGACGGACATTACGTTATCGGAACTTATTCTGCACCGGTTACCGTTAACGCCAACTCGGATGCGCAGTTTGTTGCCCAATTATTCGCCGGTCCCAAGATCCAGCCTATGATGGAAAAAATAGCCCCTGGCCTGGAGCTTACCGTTGATTACAGTTTTTTAACCTTCATCGGCAAACCCATTTATTGGTTGTTGAACCAGATCCACGATGCCGCCGGTAACTGGGGCGTAGCCATTATCGGCGTAACGCTGTGTATCAAATTGCTGTTTTTCCCATTGTCGCAATCCAGCTACAAGTCAATGGCCAAGATGCGTAAGATCCAGCCGCGTCTTAAAGAACTGCAAGAACGTTTTGCCGATGACAGACAACGTTTCAATACCGAAATGATGGCTCTGTATAAAAAAGAAAAGGTCAATCCATTGGGCGGCTGTCTGCCTATCTTGGTGCAGATTCCGGTATTCATGTGTTTGTACTGGGTATTGAGCGAAACCGTCGAGTTTCGTCAGGCGCCTTTCATGTTATGGATACAGGACTTATCGATACAGGATCCGTTTTATGTATTGCCGGTCATCATGGGCATCAC
>JBAQYH010000613.1:0-4216 GCA_049299935.1 Methylobacter sp.
AGCTGCTTTTTTCGGGGGATATTGGCGCGGCGATGCTGCCGGAAGAGTTGAGCGGTTTATTCGTTAAGGATTTTGACCGCCACATTCGTTATGCGGAGGGTTTTCATAGGCGCTTTATGGGCTCGCCGGAAGCCAAGCGGCTATGGTGCGAGCGCGTGGCGGGTATGGAAATCGACATGCTTTGCCCGCAGCACGGCGCGATTTATCGGGGCGCGGATGTCGAGCGCTTTATTAATTGGTTTTCAGAGTTGCAAGTGGGTTCCGGGTTGATATAGCCATCGGTGATAAATAACTGGTGTTACGCATGTACATGATCCTAGAAAAATCACTTCGTCCACGAAAAACACGAAAGCCAAAAGTAGGCGCCTCTAGGCGACACGAAATAAGTCAGTAGGTTGTGTTTATTTAGCTATTCATCCTTTGGGTGACGATCTACAGCTTGGTATCTATTTGAAAAAATTGTGCTTTTCGTGCTTTTCGTGTCTTTCGTGGACAATGCGTAATATCAATAAATAAAACAAATGGATGAATAAAATGACTGCATACGCACTTAACAAACCCAGCCTTGCCGCCGTAGTGTTGCAAGAGAAGGAATTTACCCTGTTTCGCGACCTGATCTACCGCATCGCCGGCATCAGCATGTCGCCCGCCAAGAAGCCGCTGGTGACCAGCCGCCTGGCGAAGCGGCTCAGGCACTACGGGCTGTCGAGCTACGGCGAGTATTTCCGGATGATTACCGCGGACAACGGCAAAACGGAACTGCAAATGGCGGTGGATTTGCTGACCACCAACGAAACGCACTTCTTCCGCGAACCCAAACATTTCGATTTCCTGAGCCAACGCATTTTGCCGGATCGGAAACCCGGCAGACCCTTGCGCATCTGGAGCGCCGCCTGTTCCAGCGGCGAGGAGCCCTACAGTATTGCGATGCTGCTGGATGAAAGATTAGGTAATGCGCCGTGGGAAATCGTCGCTTCCGACCTTAGCACAAGAGTTCTGGAAAAGGCGCGCACCGGGCTTTACCCTCTGGAGCGCATGCTTGAAATCCCCCGGCATTATTTGTCGAACTACTGCCTTAAAGGCACCGGTACTCAGGAAGGAACATTGCTGATCGAGCGCAAACTGCGCGAGCGGGTGCAGTTCATGCAGCATAACCTGACCGAAGCGCCGCCGAAACTGGGGGAATTCGATGTGATATTCCTGCGCAACGTGATGATCTATTTCGATCTGGACACCAAACGCCAGGTTGTATCGCGCCTGCTGTCGCTGCTGCGCCCCGGCGGACATTTCCTGGTCGGCCATTCCGAGACGCTGAACGGCATAAGCGAAGACGTACGGCTGGTGCAACCGGCCGTTTACCGGAAGCTCTGATATGATTACGCCATTGCATCCTGTAGAGATATTTCTTCAACCCGGCGACCATTATTTCGCCGGTCGGGACACCCGCATCCTTACAGTGCTGGGTGCATGCGTTTCGATGACCTTTTGGCATCCCCGGCTGCTGGTAGGGGGGATGTGCCACTTCATGTTGCCGGAGCGTGGTCTTGAACGCAGGAGCGGCAACTGGCCTGCGCCGAGCGGGCGTTATGCCGATGAGGCGATGATTCTGTTGCGGAAGAAAATGGATATTGTTGGCGCTCCCCCTAAGGAATATCAGGTTAAGATATTGGGCGGCGGCAATATGTTTTCCAAACCGCATAAAAATACGCTGTTCCCCATCGGTAGCTTGAATGTGCAAGCCGCGCGGCGGCTTGCAAAACAACATGGTTTTACCCGCGTGGCCGAGCACCCCGGAGACATCGGACGCCGCAACGTGATTTTTGATGTGTGGAACGGAGAGGTTTGGGTTCAGCACAGTCATGTGTTACCCATAGCCGAGCGTGACCCTATAAGAAGGAGCATAAGGTGACTCAGATTAATGTACTGATAGTGGACGATTCCGCCGTGGTGCGGCAGGTACTGACTGCAAATCTGTCGCAAGATCCGGGTATCAACGTGATCGGGGCCGTTTCGGACCCGGTGTTCGCGATGGCGCGCATGCAGAGCCAATGGCCCGACGTGATCGTGCTGGACGTGGAAATGCCGCGCATGGACGGCATCACGTTTTTGAAAAAGCTGATGGCCGAGCGGCCCACGCCGGTGGTGATCTGTTCCACGCTGACCGAAAAGGGCGCGGAAACCACGATGCAGGCGCTGGCGGCCGGGGCGGTGAGCATCGTCACCAAGCCTAAACTAGGCCTCAAGCAATTCTTGCTGGACGACCCGGAAAGCCTGGTTGCCGCCGTCAAAGCCGCCGCCCGCGCCAACCTGCGCAGGCTGGCCGCGACAGCTGCCGCCGTGCCGGTGCAGGCCAAGTTAACGGCGGACGCGATCCTCCCTGCCGCCTTCCACGCGATGGCCGAAACCACCGACCGGGTCGTCGCCATCGGCACCTCCACCGGCGGCACGCAGGCGCTGGAAGCCGTGCTGACCGCCTTGCCGCGCGTCTGTCCCGGCATCGTTATCGTGCAGCATATGCCGGAAAAATTTACCGGCGCTTTCGCCGACCGCCTGAACAGCCTGTGCCGGATTGAAGTGCGCGAAGCCGTCAACGGCGACCGGGTGCTGCCGGGCCGCGCGCTGATTGCGCAAGGCGGACGGCATATGCTGCTCAAGCGCAGCGGGGCGCACTACCATGTCGAGATCGTGGACGGGCCGCCGGTCAGCCGCCATCGCCCGTCGGTGGATGTGCTGTTCCGCTCGGTAGCTAAATGCGCGGGCAAGAACGCGCTGGGCATCATCATGACCGGCATGGGCGATGACGGCGCCAAGGGCCTGAAAGAGATGCACGATATGGGGGCAAGTACCGTGGGCCAGGATGAAGACAGCTGTGTGGTGTACGGCATGCCGAAAGAGGCCGCAAAACTGGGTGCGGTGAGCAGGGAGCTGCCGCTGGGCCGGATTGCCTGCGAGATTGTGGCGTATGGCGGCGGGCGATAAAAACGGCAAATGATCCACGAAAACCAAAAGTAGGCGCCTCTAGGCGACACGAAAAGCACGAAAATATTCAAAGAATACCAAGCTGTAGGTTGTCACCCAAAGGATGAGTGAGTTGATCAACACAGTCCTTTCGTGTCTTTCGTGCTTTTCGTGGAGAAAATGATTTTTTCCGGGATTACGGGCAAGACGCAAATGTAAGACTTTAAATTCAATCGATCCAATCGTTATATTCGATTAAATCGATTGACGGTTGATCTTGATATTATTAAAATGAAATGGGTGAATGTCGATTGGATTTATCGATTCAATCTACCGCCAAGCGAATATACATAAATCCCGCTACAACGGCGAGAAGAGGATTTGGCGAACATAACTTTAATACAGGCTTGGTACCTTGATTATGACTACTGAAATCCAATTAACCAATAAGGAATCTTTCCATTATGGCAAGTAATGACAATAAGTCTTATCTGACGCCCAGTGAGGCCGCCAAGCTTTTGATGGTATCGCCGATTACTGTGCGTGCTTGGGCTCAAAAAGGCTTGCTGCCTTCCGAGACAACGCCTGGCGGACACCGCCGTTTTCTGCGCGAGAGCGTGGAGCAGTTTGCCAAACAGTGTAAAACGACGCCGCAGCGTAACGATCTGCGGGTGCTGGTCGTGGACGACGACAAGCAGGTCGCCGGGTTCCTAGTCGAATGGCTGACCGGCCTGGATGAACCGTTTATAGTTGACACCGCGGCGGATGGATTCGAGGTCGGCAGCAAAGTGCATACCTTCGAGCCGGACATCATCCTGCTTGACCTGATGATGCCGAAGCTGGATGGATTTGCGGTCTGCCGCCAGATCAAGGCCGACCCGGATACCAGCGATATTCGCGTGATAGCGATGACCGGCCATCCGAGTTCGGAAAACCAGCAACGTATCCTTGAAGCGGGCGCGGAAATCTGTATTCCCAAGCCGTTGGATACCAAATTTTTGCTTGGGCTACTGAAAGCCGACTTGGTATGATATTGAGGATGTAAACTCTTACCTTCCAACAGCTTGAACAGGTAGCTCATGGATAAGCGCATTACCCTCACCGTATCGGGCATGTTGGCGGATATGAATCGCTACTGCATATTACTGGCCTTGTTGGCCGTTGTGGCGATTCTGTTCTTTTTGACGCCCAGCGCCTATTTTGTGATGACGCCGCGCGACTTCCTGCCCTTGCATACCTTGCTGGAGTTTTCCTCGGT
>JBAQYH010000614.1:0-4329 GCA_049299935.1 Methylobacter sp.
GGCGCAGCGCGCCTTGACTGCATTCCCACGGAGCCCGTGGGAACGAGAGCGACCTAAAATCAACACTATTGCCCGATAAGGTAGGCAACCATGACTAGTACCCAAACCAAACCCCAACGCCATTTCGGCTTTCATCAACGCCGCCAGCATCGAGGCTACCGGCTCTTGCTGGTGACTGCGGCCGCACTGCTGGCCGGGCTGATTTATCTGCTGTATTGGTGGAATTTTGCCGGCCGTTTCGTGGTCACCAACGATGCCTATATTACCGGCAACCTGGCCCCGCTGAAGGCGCAAACCAGCGGCACGGTCGTGGATGTGCGGGTCGATAACACCCAGCATGTGCAGCAGGGCGATGTGCTGGTGCGTCTCGACGGATTGCAGGCGCAAGTGGCGCTGGAACGGGCCGAAGCCAATCTGGCGGATAGCGTGCGGCAGATCGAAACCTCATTCAGCCAGGCCGACATGCTGCGCCAGAAACTGGCCGCCAAGGAGGCGATCCTGAATCGCAGCCGGAAAGACCTGGCCCGCTACCGCAGCGTGGCCGGCGATGGGGCGGTATCGGCGCAGCAGATTGAAAACAGCGAGTTTCAGGTCCGCGAGCAGGAGGCCGACGTCCGCCAGATTCGCGCCGAATTGAGCGGAGCCGAAGCGTTGATCCAGAACACCAGTCCGGCCGATAACCCGAAGGTGTTGCAGGCGGCCGCCGCTCTGAAACAGTCTTATCTGGACAATGCCCGGCAACAGATTGTCGCGCCGGTGTCGGGTTTTGTCGCCAAACGAACTATCCAGCCCGGCGAGCAGGTGCGCCCGGAGACGCCGTTGCTGGCTATCGTGCCGCTGGATTATTTATGGGTGGAGGCCAATTTCCTGGAAAACGAGTTGGCCGATGTCCAGCCAGGTCAGCCGGTGGAAATCACCGTCGATTTGTACGGTTCCGATGTGGTTTACCATGGCGAAGTGCAGGGGCTGGGCGCCGGTACCGGCAGCGTGTTCGGCCTGTTGCCGCCGGATAACGCGACCGGCAACTATATCCATATCGTCGAGCGGGTGCCGGTACGGATCGGGTTGCGCGCCGAGGAATTAAAGGCCAACCCGTTGCGCCCTGGGCTGTCGGCGGTGGTACGGATCGATACCGGCAAACCAGGACGCTCGGTACTGGAGCCTTTGACGACGACGCCCGCTACAGCCTATAAAACCGAAGTCTACGATCATCAGCTGGATGGTGCCGAGGCTTTGATCCAGAAGATTATTGAAGGCAACCGGAATCCAGAAGCCATGGATGGCAAGGCCTAGATCACATCTATGTGGTCTGGATACCGGCAATCCCTGCCGGTATGACGTGCTATTTGAGTAACTGATGTCGCGCATTGTCCGCGAAAACCGCAAAAAAGGATTTGATAATGGATAACGCTTTTCACTGAATGACCCGACGGATGTGAGTAGGGCGTGCCGTGCGCGCCTTAGTAATGAGCATGAAATAGCGTAAGCTTGTTTTTTAAACCATGAAGGATTGAAGTCTTCAACCTTTCATGGCTATTGCTTAAGAGCTCCCAAGGCGCGCACGGCGCGCCCTACGGCGGATATTCCAAGACACGGAACAAGATATTTCCTGACTGCGATCTATCTTTTTCACGACGGTTCCAGACCGTGCGTAACGTCAGTTAAGTAAAGTGATAGGTGCTAAGACTTCATGGGATCATGAAGTCTTAAGTGAAATCATGCCGGGATAACTGTTCGATAAACCACCGCAACACTTTGCCTTTATTGGTTGTTTTCCAGGCCATGTGGCAAGTTTCTATCGGTATCGCGTCTTCTACCGGCAGCGCGATCAGCAGGCCTTGTTCAAGCAGACCCTGAATCCGGTGCGCCGGTAAAAATCCGACGCCTAAACCCGAGCATAGGGCGTGTATTTTTTCCGTCACCGACGGCACGCTTAATACCGGGCGCTTGCTGAATACCCGGTGGCTTTGCGGAGCCTGGTTTCTGGACGAATCCCTGACCACGATAAAACGGTGTTGCTCAATCAGCTGCCGGGAGAGCGGCAATGCCGCTTGGGTCAGCTGATGGCCCGGCGCAACGGTAAAAATCCATTCAATCTGCCGAATCTGTTGATATTTAATGCCTTGATTAGGCGCCGGTTCGGCGCCCGCGCCTATGACCAGGTCGGCCCGGTTGCTGGTTATCGCTTCTTGCGCGCCGCCTAATACTTCCTCATAAATATTGATCTCGATATTCGGCAAGATCTCGTAAAACCGGGCTATTAACGGATAGATGAAATCAAAGTTCAAAATCGAATCTATCGCGATATTGAACACAGGTTCCCAGCCGCTATGGGTTTTTTTGGTGGCTATAGCCAAGCGTTCGGTTGCATCCATGATTTCCCTGCCTTGTTCGAGCAACACGTTTCCGGCCTCGGTCAATACGGCTTTTCTGCCTTCCTTGCGAAACAAGACCACATCCAGATCCTGTTCCAGTTTCTGGACGGTATAAGAGATCGCCGAAGGGACCCGGAACAGTTCATTAGCCGCGGCGGCAAAACTGCCTTTCCGGGCTATCGTATCCAGTACTTCCAGCGCATCGAGGGTGATAGGATATTTCATGTTTTTTGTTTATGGGCTACCAATTTAAAGCAGGTTAAGCCGTTCGTGGTGAGCTTGTCGAACCATGATCGGCTTAACCGTCCATCCTTCGACAAGCTCAGGACGAACGGTTAAGCCTTGGGTGTTTGCTCGCCTTAAGTAGGCAGCCTTATTATTCAAATATTTTGAATCTATTAAACAAAATTGATCGCTTTTTATAATTTCAGCCAATTCTATAATGATCTCGACATTTCAAATTGTTTAACATTTAAGAGGTTATCATGAAAAATTTAATCAATAAAACATTGGTTTCTAACGCGGGTTTGGAAGCGCTGATACTGCGGGTTCCTATCGGCTTAATTCTGGCCGCGCATGGCAGCCAAAAATTATTCGCATGGTTTGGCGGTTACGGACTGGACGGAACCGGGCAATGGATGGCATCGGTGGGTTTGAATCCAGGGTTTGCGATGGCGTTATTGGCGGGCAGCGCCGAATTTTTTGGCGGCGTCGCGTTAATGCTGGGTTTGTTGACGCGTCCGGCGTCGATGATTAATGCGGTAACGATGCTGGTTGCACTGTTTTGGGTGCATTGGGGGCACGGTTTTTTTCTGGATACGCACGGCATTGAATATGCGCTGGCTTTATTATCGGCAACCACGGCACTGGTATTTATCGGCGGTGGAGCGTACTCGCTGGATGCTCTGATCGAGACAAAACTGGAGGCTAAAGATGAATAAGCAAACACGGCAACTCGCGGTTGTTGTTACCGGACAAAATACCTCGGATGGGGCGGGCGTGAAACTGAAACGCATCGTCAGTCAGCAGCAGAAAAACGCTTTTGATCCCTTTATCCTGCTGGATGAGTTTGGTTCGGATGAACCGACGGACTATATCGGCGGTTTCCCGGATCATCCGCACCGAGGCTTTGAAACCGTGACTTATATGCTGGCAGGCGCGATGCTGCACCGCGATCATCTGGGGCATGAAGGGCATCTGCGAGCAGGCGATGTGCAATGGATGACGGCCGCGCACGGCATTATTCATTCGGAAATGCCGGAACAGGACAACGGCTTGTTACACGGCTTTCAGCTATGGATTAACCTGCCCGCCAAGGAAAAAATGAAACCGCCGCATTACCAGGAGTTTGCCGCCTCGAAAATCCCTAGCGTTGAATTGGCGGACGGCGGTTACCTCAAGGTCATCGCCGGTGACTATGTGACCGAAACCGGGAAAATATCCGGCCCGGTAACAGGCGTATCGACACAGCCGTTGTATTTCGATGTATTGTTAAGCCCCTGGCAACAGTTGGATATACCGATAAACGAGCAACATACGGCTTTGGTTTATGTTTACAAAGGCGAGTTGGCTGTCGGCGCATCGGACAAGGTTTTAAAGGCCGGGCAACTGGGGCAGTTACAAAACGGCGAGAACATACAACTGGCAACGCAAGATCAGTCGGCGCAATTTCTGGTGCTGGCCGCGCTGCCGTTAAAAGAGCCGGTAGTGCAGTCCGGCCCGTTTGTGATGAACAGCAGCGAAGAAATTGAACAGGCGTTTCGCGATTACCGCGACGGTGTGTTGACACAGTAAAGCAGTTTTTATTTAACCGGAATAAGGAGACAAACATGCAGCAAAAACCGGCAACAACCCGTGTAAAAATTCACGATATTATTCAGGCACGCTGGAGTCCCAGGGCTTTTGACGCGAACAAACCGGTGAGTCATGACGATTTGCTGGCGCTGCTGGAAGC
>JBAQYH010000615.1:0-3093 GCA_049299935.1 Methylobacter sp.
AATATATGCCGCTTAGGATGTGAAACAATACCTCTCGACATTAACTTTCGAATTACTTCATCATACGTTTTCCCAGCCACGCTTGGAACGCTAAGAGGTAGATCACGATCATAAGGGAAATTCATGAATATTCTACAAATAGGGCGAATTGTCCGCGCCGTCCATTGCGTATGAGTTTTTCCAGATGTTGTTCCCGACGGAGTTCCCACCGACGAAGAACCCTTTCCCCCAACCGTTAGGCTTGTTGGAACAACTTTCATTTTTTCGTCGACCAGCTCTAGCTTAGAAGGAAACGAGCCAGGAAACCCAGCTTGTGTTGTGACGCGCCCCTTACGTGCTTTTGAAATGAGTTTTTCTTCGCCCTCAATATCACACCATGACTCATGAGGTTTGCTCGGAAACTCCTTGAAATGAGGGCGCTTCTTGTGGTGCTCTTCAAAGGAAACAGGATTGACCATTACTCCGCAACCACGACATTTGTAACCCTCCTTATCAACCGGATCAATATACCAGAGTTGTTCACCATCAATGATTTGTCCTGTGTAGCGATCTACGGCTGAATCCATGAAGACTCCTTGAAATGGCCAACATAAAGTAAACACCTTTTAGGTGCATATTAAATTTCAATCCAGAGCGCAAAAGCCACCCCAGAAACCCGTTAGTCATGATGCTATAACAACCAATTAATAGCAACCCTTCAGACAAACCCAAACCACAATCTCGCCCCAACAAACCCAACCCATAAAAAAACCCGGATCCCAGCAAACATCTCTGCCTGCCAAAATCCGGGTTTTTTAATTACCGCTACAAGCTAAAGCTTATTTTTTCATAATACTGATGCCTTTCAGCAAGGTCAGCGCCTGATACAAAGGATAATCTTTTTCCAAGGCTTCCTTCTCTTTCTCCAGGGCCTCTTCCTTACTCTCTTTCGCTTTGCCGTTTTGCAAATGATGCGACAAATCGGCTTCCTTGACCGGCTTGAACTCGGATTTTTCCAACTCCTCCAGCTTGACGCGGGCCAAGGTAATGTCCGGCTCGATACCCTCGGCCTGGATGGACCGTCCTGAAGGCGTGTAGTACCTGGCAGTGGTCAACTTGACTGCCGAACCGTTACTGGTCGGCAATATGGTCTGCACCGATCCTTTACCGAACGACTTCTCGCCCATGATCACCGCGCGCTTTTGATCCTGCAAGGCTCCGGCTACAATCTCAGAAGCTGAAGCGGAGCCGGCATTGATCAATACGACCATCGCCGCGCCGTCGACAAGATCATCGGGAGCCGCATTAAAGCGCATTTCCGAATTTTCAATGCGGCCTTCGGTGTAAACAATGAGTCCGCTCTTGATGAACGCGTCACTCACTTCAACCGCGGCATTCAGAACCCCGCCCGGATTGTTCCTTAAATCCAGCACCAAGCCTTTCAGATTGCCCCCATTTTCCTTTTTCAATGCAGCTAGAGCTTCTTTAAGACTTTCCCCGGTTCCCGATTGAAAACTGCTGATGCGCACATACCCGTAACCTTTTTCCAGCATCCGGTTTTTTACGCTTTTAACTTTTATGATGTCTCGGGTTATGGAAATTTTTAAAGGCGCCTCCATGCCTTCACGAACAACTGTCAGCAAAATCTTGCTTCCGGGTTCGCCGCGCATAAGCTTGACCGCATCCGCCAAGGTCATGCCTTTTACCGGCTGATCGTCAAGCCTGACAATCAGGTCTCCGGTTTTAATGCCCGCTCTTTGGGCGGGGGTATCGTCAATGGGCGAAACCACTTTAACAAAGCCGTTCTCCATCGTAACTTCGATGCCCAAGCCCCCGAACTGGCCGGTTGTGCCCTCTTTTAATTCCTGGTATTCCTCGGCAACCAAATAAGCGGAATGAGGATCAAGCCCGCTCAACATGCCGCGAATAGCATCTTCCAATAATTTCTTGTCTGAAACGGGCTCTACATAATCCCTTTTAATTCGGCCAAAAATTTCCGTGAATGTGCGCAAGTCTTCATAGGGCAGGGTTTCTTCCGTATTCGCTACAGGCTTTGCATTATCCCGTTCGGCAAAGACGCTGCCGCAGATGCCCATAAAAACACCCAACATAATCCCTAAAGACAAAATGAAAATATTCTTTTTTAACATGTACCTTACAACTCCAAACACTGGATTTCCTAAAACATGACCACACACAGTTAACTAACCCGGTCCCGATTACTGTCGGCACCACTCAAGCGGATCAACCGGCTTACCTTTGTTGCGTATTCCAAAATATAACCCGGAATGGCTGCGGCCACCGCTTTGCCCAACAGAAGCAATGACTTCGCCCACATCCACCCAATCGCCAACCTGCCGATATAAACTCTGATTAAAAGCATAAAGGGTCATATAACCCTTGCCGTGATCAATAATAATCAACAGGCCAAAACCGCGCAGCCAATCAGAAAACACTACCTTCCCGCTGGTAATCGCACGTATCTCCGTTCCCTCGTTGGCGTCAATTAACACGCCATCCCAAATACTCTCAGTACCTTCGGCTCGTGCACTGCCGAACTTATTGGCTAACCGCCCCTTGACAGGCCACGGCAACTGACCCTTCAGCGAAGAAAAGTCGCCCTTAAGTTTAGGAAAATCATCACCGGAATCCGGTAAGTCTTTGGCTGGCTCGGCCGGAACCTCAACAGCCTTATGTAGTTTTTTTGACTGCTCAACTTCAAAAGAAAGATCATCGGTCGATCTTTGCAATGAAGATACCAGATTTTTCAGCTTATTTTCGCTTTCTTTCAAGTGAATTATTTGCTGCTCATTTGAAGAAAAGTCGCTTTTTAATTTCGATAGCAATTCAGTTCTTCGTTTTCTTACGCCGTCTGCGACTATCTGCTCTGACTTCTTTTGCTCGAGATTTTTCTCTAAAAGCTCGGTTTCCTGCTGTTGTTGCCTATCCAATCGATCCAGATGCTGCATAGACTCCGAAATACTGGCCAGTTTTGTCAAGCGCGCTGTATTAAGATAATCGTAATACACCAGCATCCGAGTGGATAATGCAGGATCTTGCTGATTGAGCAGCAGCTTCAACTTTTCCTTTTGCCCCATAGCGTAGGCAGCCTTT
>JBAQYH010000616.1:0-3703 GCA_049299935.1 Methylobacter sp.
GACCACAATTGCGATGTCCCGGAATACCCTCTGGAAATTTTCGCCGATGCCGACGCGCGCCGTTATCTGACCGGATCGGCTTGGCATCTGTACGGCGGCGATATTTCTGCTCTTTCCGAAGTGCACCAACTTTACCCGCAAATGAAACTGTATTTCACCGAGCAGTGGGTAGGCTCGGACGGCCAGTTCGGGGGGGACTTAATGTGGCACGTGAAAAACGTGCTGATCGGTTCCCTACGCAACTGGAGCCGGACCGTGCTCGAATGGAACCTGGCCTCCGATCCGTTTTGCTGCCCCCATACGCCCGGCGGCGAGGCCCGTTGTGTCGGAGCTTTGACCATTGGCGCAGAGGTTGCCCGCAACGTCGCCTATTATGTAATTGCCCATGCCGCGAAATTCGTCCGTCCCGGTTCGGTGAGAATTTATTCCGATGAACAAGCCTCCTTGCCGAATGCAGCTTTTCTGACGCCCGAGGGCTACATTGTTTTGATCGCGCTCAACGACGGAGCTGAAGCACTATCCTTTATTATCCGCTTTCAGGGGAAAAGTGCAGTAGCCACGCTACCTGCAAATGCAGTAGCCACTTATGTCTGGCGGGCGGCTTAACTATTGAGTTACATAACCCGGAAACACGATGCGCAACTTAAAACTCACAATTGCATTATGTTTGTCACTGGCCATTTCTATTGCAAATGCCGAAGATATGGCCTACCTGCTCAACTCCACGCCAACAGAAAGAGCTGCATCACAAACCCGCTTCATGAAAACAAAGCTCAACCTCTCTCAGGAGGAGGCTGCCAAGATTCAGCAAATCAATCAGGAATACGCGGAAAAAGTAGAGCCCGTATTAAAAAGCTCAAGTATCGGTTTCCTTAAAATGCGCGACATCAAAGCCATTTTGGAACAGAAAGACGATACCTTGCGTAGCGTCCTGACACCCGACCAGTTTGAGGCATACACAAATGCCAAAGACGAATTGAAGCAAGCCTTGCAACAGGACCTGGCGCATTAATCACCGCTGGATATTCATTAGGCTTGTTTTATGGTGCGAGCAATGGCGGAGCAAGATAGTTCACTTAAGTGAATAAGGGCTTGTGATTGAGAACAGCATATAGAAGACGAAGACAGCAATGAGCAAGGATGGTAGCAGCCGCCGATAATCAAAGAATAGACCGGGCGATACCCCGGCAATGAGAAGGCCACCGAAGAATGGAGCCCACATAAGAACTGCTAAGGTTCTGCCAAAGAGAGAGGTGACCACAATTTGGTCGTTGAACTCGCCATACCCCATAGAGATCAATCCTGCGGCAAACTGGCTTAAGAGATCGCCCATCAGGTACAGCGAAACGGCGATTGTGGACAGTCGAAGAATGAGTGCCATGAGCAGGTGCCTAACGAGAGCTAGCCGTGCGCGCCCCGGAAAGTTGAAAAATAGATCCAGGGTATAGCAGCGTTCCGGTCGAATGTATGTCCACCCGATCAGCGTTAAGTGCATCTAATCGTGTTGAAGGTTCAATTGCATGCGTCCAAGTAAAGCATGGCGGTTGCAAAGTCGCTTTCGTCATCGGGGTTTTTCATCATCGCGGATTTTAAAACTGTCAATTTGTCTTCTGTCGGTTTGAGGCGTTTGTTAATGGCATCAAGTTCGGGGCCTAAGGCTTTTAGTGTGGCTTGATCGTGATGCTGATGGGCTATCAGAAGTTCCTTCTTGATTTTTATTTTTTGGCATTGCTCCATGTGCGATTGCTTCATCAAATCAATGGCGGCTTCTACCTCCGCGCTGTTGGCGGCAACAGATGCGGAGAAAAAAATTCCAACGGCGACTGCCAAAGTAAAAAACAACTGTTTGAGCAACACAGGATCTTGCAAATTTTTACTGTGTTGAAAAACAAACACTTTAGGTTCGGCATTTTTATCTTTCATAATGGTTTCCCTTGCTTCAACATTAAAGCTGAGTTGAGCAGCTTGTCCGCTCAAACGAAACTTATGCCCTTTTGGGTATAAGGATTTTTTCATGATCATCTGCCCAGATTGGCTGGTGGCAAGCGATGATGACTTGCTCCGCTAGGAGCGATGCACTTTACCACGGCAATTATTGGCTTTTAAAATTAAGAAAACTGCCGCTGTTTTCCAAATCAAAACTTTCATTAAGTTCCGCATCCTTTTCAACTGGGCCTGGTACATTGTATTCGCCCAGGTCGGTTTTAACCCAATTTGGATGCAAAATCAACACGGCGACTTGCTGCCGCTAGAGTCCATAGAATGGGCTGACAACAGATCGTAGATCGTCGCTCCGAAGCTCCAGATTTCGCAAGCTCCATCCAGGCTACATGGCTATGGAGCCAGATTTACACACCCAGGTGGATAGTTTCCTAACGTGATAGCCCGGCGGAGGAAGCCGCTCGGTGATCTCTATGTTTACGGTTTCAGTAATTCTATTTTTTCTAAGTGTCTTGCAAGCAAATGTGACAACACTTTTCGCTCTTGCAGGAGCTTTGAGATCGATTTTTAAAATAACAGTTGGCCCTGCATCGTCATAACCGAGCTGTCCCTCGTCTTGATTTTCGCCCCAAACATAATCAACGATTTTGTCCACTGCTTCATCCCAATCAGTTCCGGCACTACAGTTCGAAAGACCGTGGGAGTCGGCGTAGCTTTTCATGAGTTTATTGTAGGCTTTCGTGAATACCGACGCCTTGTTGTTCAGCTCTCCGTGTTCTAGGGAACGTGGCATGTCGGTTGTGCCTTTTATTCGATCCAATTGGATCTTAGCTGCGTAACACCGGCTGTAGGTCAGATTTCCTACTTCATGTATCTCGCTTGAGTATCCCAAAACTTCGAAAAAGCGAAACTGTCTTTTCGCAATATCTTCTCTGTAGTAAGTCTCGGGATTAGCAACCTTGAGCCACCGCATGTCCGCTAGGTTGTCGACCACCGTAGTGTTGGTAACTGAGGATTGCGCTGTGGCACTTGGGCTAGCAAGGAAGTTGGCTGCCAAGATGAGCGCTATGAAAAGATTCATCCCGCAAGCACCACATCCACCCGCCGGAATTGGCTGAGGCGTAGCGCTTCAGCGGTTTGGGCCTCCAACTGCGAGCTTTCCACGGTCTGCATGCTTCCATCCCGCCCACAAACCGGTGTCAGGTCTTGCATTGTGCATAGTCCAGAATTGACCTTCAATATTCAATCCTTACTAATAGGGTTTGGCAATTTCATGCAGGGGTTTTAAGCTCATAGGCTATGACTCCGCCAACGGATCAATTAACTCCAACTCCGAAATCCATTGAAAATCTCGGGTGTTATGGGTTACTAGCGGTAATTGGTGAATCAGCGCAGTAGCCGCAATCATGGCATCCGCCAGCCCCATGCTTCGCTGGCGACGCAATTGAATGGCACGATCAATAATTTCAAATGAAACACCAAGGACATGAGTCGCTGCAAAAAACAATTCAAAACGTCTAAACTCAGCATCGGAGTTTCGCCAATAGCCCATCACTTCAAGACGGGTTACATTTGACACGGAAAAGTCGCCTTGCAGTAAAAAATCCTCCAGACTTGATTCACGGTATTTTGGCTCAAATGCGTAAATTACAATATTGCTGTCAAGAATCATCAATCATCCTCACGTCCCGGCAATACGCGGTCTTTGCGTTGTTCGCGCTGCCATTCCAATGGATCGCCAAATTTCTCGGCAATGCTTGCC
>JBAQYH010000617.1:0-1566 GCA_049299935.1 Methylobacter sp.
ATCCAAAAGAACCCGGAAATTATTATGACTAGGATCATAAGAAAGATATCGTAAATGCGGAGGATGATATTTGTCACGAAAAAAAACATTAGATGGACAGTTAAACCGTGAAACATCAGGCTGTCCAATATTCTGAGTGAACGCGGACGGCTGGAGAATTAAGGAAAAACAAATTAATAAACAAACAATTCTCTTCATAATAGTTAAATGGTTAAAGGCTTTTTAAAAGTTACTTTTATCAACATACAAAAAAACCACTGTTCTCATCCTCATAAAGGTTGATTAAGAACCGTGGCAGTCTTAATTTTCCAGCAGGTCAGGTAATTTTCTAACTACTTCTGACTTGAGTCTTTCTATAAAGAATATACCTTTAAATCCACAGCAAATCAAGCCTATCTAAGCTTACTATGAAACCGTTTTCATTAAATAAAAAACGCACCAGCGAATAAATTGAACCGTTGGTGCGATTTGGTACAACTGGCGGTCGCGGTGCGGACCAATTCGAACCGCCGCCGAGATCAAGGCAACGATCGTGCTCCCACCGCTTCAATTCGTTAAATTTGATTACAATATAGCTCAAAAGGTAACGGAATTGCGCGCGCTCGGCATGGGATTCGCCGCAATCGCAAAATCGCTCAAAATAAGCGAAAATACGGTGCGAAAAGCTGCCAACTACGCAAGAGAGTCAAATGGAACAAACAAATAAAACGGCGGCGGCACTCGCTCATTCCGTACCGCCGCCGGGATTACCGCCCAAAAATACGCTCTGCTTAAAAATCCACCTGCGCCCTCAGCCCACCGATAAAAACACCGTTTACATCATCCGCGACATCCTTGCCGAAAGGATTCCAGATATACTGGAAGTCAGGGCTGATAGAAAGATGGTCATATACGCTTATCCTGTAATATGCCTCCAGATGCCCTTCCGGCTTTGCTCTGCGGGCAGGATCCAAAGACTCTCCAGCTTGTTTGTAATCACGCGACGCAATAGCCTGCCCCACGGCACAGGCAAACACGTCTTTTTCTCTGCCCCACGGTTTCCCTTCCAATTGAAAACCGGCGCTCCATGAATGCGATAGCGAATAGTTCAAATCTCCTATAGCCATACTATCAGGATTGAACACTTTCGGATTCTGCCAACCGTAGCGCAGGAAAACTGTAGCGATTTCGACGGCTTTCTGGTCAAAACTGAAACCGAAACCATAACCGGGTTCCTTGGTTTTCTCCGTGTTCAGCCATTTGGTATGATTCACATTATTATGCCAACCGTAAATCCTGTAATTACCGGGCACGTTGAAAAAACCGGTTTTAAGAGTAACCTGTCCCATATTAAAAAGATTATCCCCTACCCTTTCCCAGTCGCTATTGCCGTCGAAAACGCCATAGCACAATTCAACCGAATCCCCTGGTAAAAAGCAGAAACGCATGCCCGCTGCGTTATCCGGAAATTCAATAACGAGCGAGTTGCGAAAGATCCTTCCAAGAAACTGGGTAGTTTCATCATTGGCGACATCGTTATTATCAAAATAGGCAGTCGGGTCCAATTTACCGAACGTGACCACCGCC
>JBAQYH010000618.1:0-3622 GCA_049299935.1 Methylobacter sp.
GTGCCACAGCGGAACACTATAGGCGCATTCCCTCCTCGTTAATGGAACCCTCGATAAAAGGACGAATTCGCGACTACCCCCGCTTTCCTCTCTCTTGTGTGTGTAATAGCTGTGGGCGAGCAATAAAGTTGCATACTCGAATCGACTGAAAGCCGCATTCCACCGTTGCAAAAATCAGCGATTGAAAAATAAAGTATCATACTGCAAGGGCATTAAAGCCGGTTACTCATGAAAAAATGAGTATTAAAGTTTCATACTGGGATCCAGCATAGCCGAACATGACTATGTTGGCCACCAGCCCGGCGATATCACATAGACAATATTAACTATGCTCGATAGCTACCGGCAGATATAGACAGAAATAGCTATGCGGTACCGGAAGCAAGGATCGCGGCCAGGACAGCCTGGCGCTCATCCGGAGGAAGTTCGGCATAGTTATCGGCCCACCGTTTCGCTTTGCGTTTAATGCGTTGCCGGTCGGTAAAATCTTTCCCGGCATAGCTCGACCAATAGGCCGCGTTGGGCGCAAAGTTGAACCAGAGTTGTTCCGTTCGCACGCCGCCGCGCGTCATGACCTGGAACTGGAATGTCCGCCAGTCTGTTAGCAGATCGTTGTACAAAGCTGAGGGGTATCCGCTGATGATGACATCGGCGGGAACCCGTTTTAACACTTCGATAAGCCGTACATGGTCGGCTTCGGTGAATTCGTGTTTATACCTGGCGCTCGATGTTCGAGTTTGCAATAAATAAGGAGGGTCGGCATAAATTAACACACGTCCGGATCCGGCATAGTCGAAACTGTCTATGTAACCAGGTGCATCCGTGCAGTACAGTTCAACGTCCGGATAAAGAGAAGCATCCAACAACGACAGATCCAGATCGATGCCAATGGATCGGATGGCCGCCGGTTTCCTGCGAATCACCGCACCGGAACCCAGAAACGCCTCGATGTAAACATCATGTGGCGGCATACTGGCGATAATCGCTTGATAAGCGCCGCTTGCCGCCTTGGAGCCTAAATAACCCATAAATGTCCACTATAGTTGAATTTAACTATGCTGCAGCATAGACAGCGGCGTCTATGTTGTCAAGGGTAAAGCGCTGAAAGGTGTGATGTGGACAACATAGCGATCAATGTCTATGCTGGATCCGGATGGTGTCCAGTGTGAATCTTTATTACTCGGTATGATTCTTTAATACTCAGTATGAAACTTTATTACTCGCCTACAATAGCATTCAGAAAAACTACGAACTGAAAATTGTGCGCCCTGGTTATTTATAACTGGTTTTGCAGCCTGAACTACCGCAAGACACGGATTTTTTCCATGTGGTTCTTGCTGTTGGGCGGTATGTGTCTGGAATAGGTGCTGCCGCTTGGTAATTGGGTGCTTGAGGCGCTCGTAAAGGTTGTGTGACCTGAACGGGCTGGATCTGCTGAATAGGCTGCGAAGCGGTCAAGTTACTTTCTATTTGGGACACCTGGTCTCTATAGGGGGTAAGTACCAAGGTTAATGTGTTTGATTCTTGGGTCATGTGAAAATATTTTAATGTGCTCATACCCACAAGAACCTCATCAAGATGTTGGTTGATGCTGGCGCTAAGATTCCTTATTTCCCCGGTGCCGATTTTTAAGCTGTCTAGTCGGGTTGCCTGATCAAAAACCCGACCGCCTGCTGTATCTACTGGAACTGATCGACCAAAAGGCAAACCGGCGGCAGCAGCCATTTTTACCGGTATAACGGTGGTGGTTGCGCCCGTATCTATCACGAATGGCATTGGGTAACCATTTATGAATACGGTTCCTCTGAAATGCCCGGCATTGTCAGCCTGAATGACAATGCCACCTGGAATCATTTTGTTGGAATTGTGAATTTGATTGATTTCTTCCGTGGTAGCTGTATCGAGTTTTTTTATCTTAGTCAAAAAGGCATTTGCAAAGAAAATAAGCAATCCGATCATGAAAAGCAGGATTAAAACATGTATTAATCCTAACGGCTTGTTAGCTGGTTTCTGAGTGGTATACCGTGACATATTCGCTCCAACGAAAGTGCTTTTGAATGATTCTTTTCGTTAGAATTCTATCACTACGGTTTAAAAAATCGAAGTTGGATTTTATGCGTTGCCTGGACGGGGCTGCTTCCCCGCCCCTATCTGTCTGGTTTTCGGCGTTTAAAGCGGATTATCAGGGTGTGGGGTGGGAGGATGTTAGACAATCAAGCATTACATCTACAAGCGTGCGTAAGGTCACCCCCCCCCACGTCAAGGACTGGGCCTGATAGGCCACTTTTCGCAGGGTAACCCCCCCGACCCCCTAAGGGGGCGTAACGCTGACAATCACCACACCCTTGCACAGCACTTATGCAAGCGTGTGAAATGGTAGTGCTTAATTGGGGAAAAAGGTTTCGTCAGTTATTTGGTCAAATGTCCACGGACATTGGCTTGGAAATATGCTACGGCTGAGCTTGGTTTCTCGGGAAGCCTGGATAACAGCGAATTTATAAGCCTTGAGCAATATATCATTCAACTTTGACTTTAAGCCCGGGTTTTCGTCGAGGGTTTCTTCGAATTTTAAACGCTGTTCAATAATGGACAATTCCCAGCTTCTGCCGCGCCTAACATCCTGATACTTCCATTTAAGAAGATGCAGTAGTAACACGGTTAAACGGCTTTCAAGTTCGCGTTTTTCACTTCGTCCCATTGTTTCTACTTCCTCTATCAGGTTCTCAATATCCAATTCAGTTAACCGACCTGATCTCAGCAATGCCGCTTGTTCTTGTGTCCAGCCGTAAAAGTCTTTTTCATAGTTAATCATAAGTCCACCTTGATTTAATATAACGCGTTACTTTAAATGGTTACACCAGAAAAGAATGTATCAAAATCATCACCGGCTTCCTGCATGTAACGCCGCAGTTGATCCTTATATAAATCACGCTCTCTGCGCAAATAAGCATTTTCGCTCTGTATTTCATTAAAAAGATCATCGGGTTGATTATAAAAAGAATCCAATGCTTCTGGACGCTGTAGAACAACACGAGCGCCCTGCTCTTTTCGGCGTAGCCTGTATTCGCGCATACGCTGAGCATCAGTCTTGGCATTTCCGGTGACTGGACGACCAAGGCGTTTTTCATTAAATAAATCAGCTGTAGCTTTGTCGCTTGAGTCTTTCATTTTCGTAACCCGTTACGTTTAAGTTGGCTTATTGTAACGCGTTACAGGAATTAGTCAAGCTTTATTTCTGTAACGCGTTACATTAATAAATAAAGAGGTAACCAAGTACTTTTTTACCGTTACTTGGCCAGGTTTAAAACAGCCTAATCGGTAACAGTGCGTCTATCAAAAGCACGTTTGCGGCATGCCCCTTCGGCGTATTGCTGCTTACCTGTTACTCGCCGGCCGCAAGAACACACACATAATGTAACGCCTGATTGACGATTAATAACGGCATCGGCAAGCGCCCTTGCTAAACCATAAGGAACGCCGTTACCAATAGCGCGAACAAGAGCACTACGGGTAAATGACGGAATATCAAAATCATCAGGCAGACCTTGCAAGTTTGCAATTTCAGAAATTGGACGGGAATCGTTTGCTGTGACCGTTGAATGTTGACCACGCACATTTTGCC
>JBAQYH010000619.1:0-3753 GCA_049299935.1 Methylobacter sp.
CTCCTGGACGCTTCTGCGCTTCGCCCCTTGTCAATCGCGCGTTGGCCGACCAATCGATTTTGTCGTAACTCAGTTGCAGGCCGTAGCGTAGCGGCGGCCTGCGGGGAACGTCGCCGCCCTGTTCAAAGGTGCCTCGGGTATAGTCGCCGAATAAGGTCAGGTCGACCGCGCCGTAACGATTCTGCATTAACGGAAACACGGTTTTGGCTTCAAAACCTTTGAAAATAGCGGCAGCCTGGCGGCTTGCCACGACAGGCACGCAGTCCGCCCCGGCGGAACATACGGCTTCCGTGGTTTCGCTGTCCCTGTTGAACACCGAGCCGGTACGTTGCTGATAAATGTAGTCGCCGACCCAATTGTGAAACAGATTCAGCTCCGCGGTCATCCAGTCGGCCTTGTAGCGATAGCCCAAGTCCAGGTTATTGGACAGTTCCTTATTGAGACCGGCATTACCCAATTCGTAGCTGTGCGTAGCCTCATGCACGCCGTTGGAAAACAGTTCCTGTATCTGCGGCGCACGTTGCGAGTGGGTGAAGGCTAGACTGACTTGATGCCGGTCGGCGATGTCCCACAATGCCGAGGCCGAGCCGCTGAGGGGGATATAAGTCAGGCTGTTGCGATTTTCCGCCGCGATGGTTTGCCATTCGCCGCGAGCGCCCAGCTCATAGGTGACTGCGCCGATTTTAAATGACTCGACATCAAACAAGCTATAGGAATCAAGGTCGGTACGCGGCACCAGCGCTTCTGCACCGATGGCGGCAAACTGGCTGTTGACCGACTGAAAGCCCAATACGCCATCCAATAAGCCGATGGGCTTGTGTTCGAGCTCCAGCCGGCTTTCATAGGATTTGTTCAAGAAGGTGGTCGCAGGCGTACCGTTGTCCAACTCGACGTGCTTGTAATCGGTATAGCCGAATTTCATGCGCAGTTTTTCCGCCAGCGCGAAAGGCTGGTTAAGCTGCCCTTTAAAATCGTATTTGGTTTGGTTAAGGTCAACGGTCACCGGCGCGCCGCCGCTGCCATCCGGCGGGATGCCGTAATTTTTTTCCAGGGTGTTGATCGAAACGCCGATTAACCCGGCATCGCCGATTTTCGATACGCCGACCGAGCCGCCGCGTGACCGGGCCTTTGAATTATCGATCAAGCCGTTGGGATTACTGACAATGTCCAGGCCGGGATCGGCAGCATGAGCGGCATCTTCGTCGATCGCGGGGCCGCCGATATGGGTGTTGCCCTGGTCGCGATAAAAGCCGTCGACATGGTAGGCCACGCCGCTTTTACCACCTTCCAGTTTGAGGGCGCTGGAGGTCTCGTTGGTGGCCGAATCATAGCGCTGCTCACCGGCTCCGCCGACCAGCTTATCGGGAACTTGCTCGGGAATCCGGTTGTCGATCACGTTGACCACACCGCCGATAGCGCCGCTGCCGTACAATAGCGTCGACGGCCCGCGCAGCACTTCAACCCGTTCGACCAGAATCGGCTCGACGCCGTTGGCATGATCAGGGCTTAATGACGAAACATCATTATTGCCCAGGCTGTTTTGCATGACTCGTACCCGAGGCCCCGATTGTCCGCGAATAACCGGCGTGCCGACCCCCGGACCGAAAGACTGGCTGGTGATGCCGGGCTCATTCTTCAGCGTATCGCCGATGGTTGTGCCGAGTTTGGTACGCATCTCGTCCCCGGACAGCACCGTTACCGGCTTGGCGGATTTTGAGGCTGACTTGGACTGCGGAGCGCTGACGACAATTTCTTCCAATTCCATGACTTTATTGTCATCCGCATAGGCCTGACTGCCTAATGCGCCGGTAGATAAGAAGAAAATAGCGAGTTTTTTATTCATGGTTTTCATTTATTGTTTGAAGGATGGGGCATGAGCCTGGATCAAGAAATACCGCTAACGATGTTATAACATAACGCCCGATAAACCTTGCCGCTCTCAAAAAAATACCGGTATTAGAGTGGGTCGCCGATCGTCTCGGCACATTTTGCGCAAACACCGTGAATCTCGATGGCTTTGCTGTGCACGATAAAGCCGGCCTGCTTGATTTCCTGCGACAGCGCCTGCATGACTTCCGGGGCTGATCGCTCTTCCACTTCCTGGCAGTTATTGCAGATCAGCAACAGCTGTTCATGCTGATGTCCCGAGCAACTGCAACCGACAAAGGCATTGAGGCTCTCGACCCGATGAATCAGGCCCTGTTCGATCAAAAAATCCAGGGCGCGGTAAATCGTCGCGGGTTTTGCGGCATTTTGCAGAGGTTTAATGCGATCCAGCAGATCGTAAGCTTTGACAGCTTTGTGGCTGTCCCAGATCAGTTCCAGCACTTGCTGCCGTATCGGCGTTAATTGCACGCCGCGCACCACGCACAACTGCTCGGCAGTGCCTAAGGCCTCGCTGACGCATTTTTTATGATCGTGTTCTGCGGGATGGGAATGGTTGCGGCTTGCTTCGGCGGGTGTAGTCATTGCATTGATCGATTATTCAAATAATGACGTTATATTATAACATTCGATAAGGCTTAGCAACCGACCTCATCGACAGATGAAATCCTTCTGAAAAAAAGAGCTTTAAAATAAAAATCGACCTCAAAAGGCCTAAACTTAAAAAATTTAGCGTCCTTAGCAATATAAGTAAAAATACTTAAATGTGCTAAAATTGATAATAATAGAAGATACCGCTAATACTAATAACGGATTGTATTTAATAGCGGTTTACACAGTTTTTCTACACTCTCGATTTTTCTAAAAATTAACAATAATAAAACGATATGATAGGCGGTCACGGCATATTTTTTGGTCTACTGATTTTATGGCTGGGCACGCTGATTGGCGCCGTAGAGTCGAATTCACTACTGGCCTGGAGCAGCGGCCTGCTTTACATTTGCTACGACACTTGGCTGATCGCTTATATCGCATGGAAAACGCGCCATATTACCGCTGAACTTTACTCAACAAGCCATGCAAATCCGCCCTTGAGCATTGGCGTTATCATTACGGCGCGCAACGAAGTGGATGTTATTGTTACGACGATTGAAAACCTGCTGGCGCAAACGGATCCGCCCGAGCAGATTTTGGTCGTCAATGATGGTTCCAGCGATCAAACAGCACACTTGTTACAGAGTAAATTTGGCCTTGCAGCGGACCAGGGCATTCAAATTTCGACACAGTACCCCTTGTTATCCGTGCTGCACAAAGCGCATAGCGGCAAGGCCGACTCATTGAACAAGGCTTGTGCCCTGTTACAAACGGATGTCATTATTACCGTCGATGCCGACACCTGGCTGGCGGCGAATGCGGTGGCGGCAATGCGTAGTGCATTCGAACGCGAGCCTCAATTAGTCGCTGCCTGCGGCGTACTGACACCACGTTGTTCAAGAAGTTGGCATGGACGCATTTTCGCTTGGTTTCAAACCTACGAATATATCCGCGCCTTTTTATCGCGCGCGGCCTGGATGCAGGCCAATGCCCTGCTTCTCGTTTCAGGTGCGTTCGCCGCTTATCGCCGCGACGTGCTGCTCAGCATTGGCGGTTACGATTGCAACAGTCTTGTGGAAGATTATGAATTGATCCACCGTCTGCACCGGTATGCGGCAAATCATGGTTTGGATTGGCGTGTGCGCGTACTGCCCAATGCCGTTGCAGAAACGGATGCCCCTGCAACCGTACGCACGTTTCTGCATCAGCGCCGGCGTTGGTTCGCAGGTTTTCTAAAGACCCAATTTCAGTATCGCGCAATGCACGGTGATGCGC
>JBAQYH010000620.1:0-2112 GCA_049299935.1 Methylobacter sp.
CTTTTGTTGTAAATGTTCTGCTGTATTCATCCTCTGCCCTCCAAAATGATTGTTAGTCGTTTAAGCTAAAAATCAACCCGCCAACTGCTTCGGGCCGTGATTATAAACTCAATAAAAAATATTGTGCGGACTCTGATCAATCTACCGTTATACGGTTTTCACTTCAAAATTTGGTTTTTAAAAACCTCTTCGCGCTGAATAGTTACAAATCGCTTTTAATTATACCCACCGCTCTCGTCATTCAGAGAAAAATTTCCTCACTGTGCTGCCTTGGTAAATTTTCAGCTTCGTTTCAGGATCGCCTGATATTTTGGCTTCGGATGTCAAATTATTTGCGGGAATTTGATCTGACAAAATTAACGATTTGAATCAATTTTTTAAGGAATTTCATAATGAAATTTAAACATACACTACCGGACACGGGTTCTATGATAAAGGAGCTAAAGTTATGCTAAAAGGTTTATCGCTATTTTTATTGTTGGCAACCACATCAATTCCTGCCTATTCTCAAGTATTCGGCTCTTTAGCCAATTTCGACGTGGTCAATGATACGGGTAAAACCGCTCACGGTTTTGAAATCGATCTTCATGGCATTCATTCGAGTGACATCAGTTCAATTTTCGGTGCTGCTAATCGTTGGCCTAATATGGAACGCTACGGCGCTCCAACGGTTGCGGAGTACGTCGATGCGACCGGCTTTGGCGTAAAAATCACTTATCAAGCCAACTATAACGGGGCTTGGTCAGCAGGAACGCCATCTGGCACATTGCCGGTCAGTCCGTCCGACAGTTGCTGGCCTTATGGCGCGCCCGATTATGGTCCGCTTTATCCTTGCGACCACTTTGGCGTCAGTACTTCGATCAGCACACCCAACGTAAAATACACATGGTTGGTAGAAAATCCCGGAAATCCAGGCGCATTAACGCCAGTGGTAGCCACAGTGCCTAATCCGGTTTGGACGGTAACGCCGCAGCCGCCGATTGCTAATGTGCCTCAGCCGCCCAAGGTAAATGTTGTGATTGCAGCGCCTGTGCCGCAAGCGTATGAATTCGGCGAACCGCGTTGGGTAAAAGTAACGGCAACAGGCACATTAGAGAATGTGGCGGTCGAGGATTTGGTCGCGGAAAATGCGGTTATCAAGAAAGCCAAGACCCAGACTCAGGTTGAGTGGCAGCTGTTACAGGTGGATGCAGGAAATCCCGGTTCCGGCCAAATCGATTTGACCGGTGTGCAGTTGGATAAGGAGGCTGCTGGGGTTGTCTATCGCTTCGAGTTCTACCAATATACCGGCGCTCGCGATCCGGAAACCAATGAAGCAAAGCCGAACGGCAGCGACACCCCCGGCATAGCGGGGCCGGCAGCTGGCGATTTGGGCAAGTTTATCGTAGCCCAAAATGCGGGCATTAATTTTGACGGTGTCATTCCTGCTGCGCCGCCTTTACCGATAGCGCCCACGTTGAACGCATCTATTGCCGGTGCGACTGTAGGTTCACCCTATAATCAAGCAATTAATCCGGTACCCGGCAATCCCGGCGATACCTTGACGATTATGGTGACCGGTTTGCCTGCCGGGTTAAGCTTTGACAACAATGCAAACGCAATTGTCGGTACGCCCACGGAGATAGGCTCGTTCCCAATCGTTATCGATGTTCAGGATGTAACAAACGGCACCAACATTTCAGCTTCGACCAGTATTGAAGTTGCCGATGCGCCGATAGTATTCAGTCTTGTGTTAGACCAGGGTACGGTTGGCGTTCCTTATGGACAGCAGTTGTTGGCAAGTGGCGGTTATGGTGCAATAACCTACAGTGTTTCGGGCAGTCTGCCTTCCGGCCTGACTTTAACCGGCGATACGATTAGCGGTACACCTGATACGGCGGGTTCTACGTTGGTCACCGTTCAGGCAACAGATTCGCAGGGTTATTCGCAAGTGTCCTCGGCTACCTTGACGATAGTCGATGCTCCGGTTGTCGTTCCTCCACCTCCGCCGCCTGCTCAGATTGCCTGTTCAGGGGATAATAAGGTGATTTCATCGGTTAATAAATTCTGGCTGGATATTGACGGTGGTATTGCGAATGGCGGTCAGAGTGTGAATTACGCCCCGGAAGCCGG
>JBAQYH010000621.1:0-7089 GCA_049299935.1 Methylobacter sp.
GGCGGGCAAACAGCCCGCCGCCGTTCAGTAACAAATCCTTGTTTCAGGTATGGCAAGATTCCGTTAGATATTAGTTACCCCCGTCCAAAATAATCATAGCCCCCTAATTCATGTTGCTGTGTTAGTAAAACCAGCCAGAACAGCGTTCGACTCAATCCCATACAAAAGTTTCGTTTATGTGCGACAACGTACAGAAAAAAGCTTAACAATTTCCTATTATTTAACCATAGAAGATCATAGGTGTTCGATAGATAGAATCTCGTTTTCAGGTGAGTTGTTCAACTAAAGCATTGAAATTTTAAATATCCTCCTCCATAGGATCTCTATAGTGCCCTCCATTAAACTCGTAGGGCATTTTTTTTGTCCAGGAGGCCGGTCAGTTGAGAATTGATCCAATTTGCCGGAATCCGGCTAATCCGTCAATCCGATGCAGGCAGCGGGTTTTGATGTTCAACGGCAATAATCCGCTCTTTGACTAAACAACCCCAGTTCAAGCCGTACTAGACCTTCGATGAAAACGAAGACGGCTGAAAGCCGGAAGCCGCCATCGAGTGGGATTGATATTTGGGCGCTTGATCCGATGCGTCCGGCTGAAAGTAGGACTTCATCATCCAGACCAGAGGCAAGGCCGTGTATAAAGTTTGAGCCGAAGTTATGAGGTTCAGTACGATTTTCAAGGGTGTAGTTTCGGCAGCATGAGCCTTATCGGCTGTGCTGCGGGATTTGGAGACCGGGCGTTTGGTGAGTTCGCCGATAATAAATCCCATGCCCACCGACAGCAGCAAAGTTGCCGGAGCTGTCATCTGGCGGTGTATATTCCGAACCAATGCTGTGGTGCGGATGCCGACTTTCTGTTGGCGATTCATCACCTGCTGTTCGGCAGCATTGATTTGAGCTGTCAGAGATTTGGGCCTCATGATTTCTCCTTGTCACGACGCTCTGGAGGCGTGGGACTAAGACTGCGGAGGGTGGCTGGAAATTTCAGGTAATAACTCTTGCGGCGTATCACGCCACAGAGGATCAACGTTAGCAGCAAATTGAAAGCGACGGCAAGCAGTATGGCGCTGCTCGCAGCCACAACGCCATGCTCGATCAGCCATAATACGGCGGCGGCCAGGAGTCCCAGCCACGCGCTGTTCAGCAAGAGGGCAGCTATAATCCCTGCTACTATCATGCCTACCAAGCTTTCGCCGGCCCGCTGCGTTTCCAGTGCGGCGAGCCGGAAGCGATCATGGCTTAGCCCACGTAACTCCTGCCATAACGACTGGGCATCTTCCAGCATACCCGAGTTTTTTGCCGGATCGCCGCGCGTTTCGGTTTGTCCCGGAGTTTCACCATCTACGGCATTCGGAGCCATGATGCTTGCCAATCTAACGGCCGCTTAACAGGCGGCTCAGCAGAAAGCCCGCCGCTACGGCGATACCCAACGACATTATGGGGTTGTCGCGGACATAGCCGCGGCACTGGTTCATCATTTGCTGCTCGGCATTTTTCAGTTGCTCGCCTTTTTCGCCCAGCGCTTCTGTTGCCTGACTGGCTGCACCGGTTATTTTATCGACAACTTCATGTGCGGAAGCGGATGCTTTTTCTATAGTTTCCATAATGGTTTCCTCTCTGTTTTGAGCTGCTTGTCATGCGGGTTTATGGCGTCTTACAGCGTGTCGGACAGCAACAACTTAACAGACGGCTCAGCAGAAAGCCGCCCGCTACGGCGATACCAATTGAAGTTATGGGATTGTCGCGGACATAACCGCGGCAATTTTCCATCAATTGCTGTTCGGCATTTTTTAGTTGCGCTCCTTTTTCGCCAATCGCTTCGGCGGCCTGGTTGCTTGCATTGGCGATCTTGTCGACAGCCTCATGTGCAGAATGCGATACGTTGTCTATTGTTTCCACGATGTTACCTCTTTCGTTTGAGCTGCGTGCTGTGTACGATGTCCTGGTTTATAAAGATTGACGGTTGGCCTAGCGTCGGCTCGATAGACGGCCCAGGACAAAGCTGACCGCTGCTGTGATAACCAGCGACGTTATGGGATTGTCGCGGACATAACCGCGACAATTCTTCATCAGGCGCTGCTCGGCATTCATCAGTTGTTCGCCTTTTTCGCCCAGTGTTTCAACGGCCTGATGGGTCGTACTGGCGATCTTATCGTAAGCCTCATTGGCCAGATCAGCTGCTTTGTCTATAGTTTCCATGATAGTTTCCTGGTTTATTTGAGGCGCATGTCATTCTTGACCGAATTCACACCTTTAACGCTACGGGCAACTTCGATCGCTTTGTTAATATCGGCACGCGAACTCACGAAGCCGCTCAATTGAACTACGCCCTTGAAGGTTTCAACATTGATCTCGGCGGATTTCAGGGTGGGCTCATTGAATATGGCCGCCTTAACCTTGGTGGTGACGACGCTGTCGTCAACATATTCTCCGGTTCCCTCTTGCTTTTCCGTCGATGCGCAGCCTGCGGCAGTCAGTAACGTCGTGGCCAAGAAAAATGCGGAAAAAAATCTAATTAGGTATTTCATGATCACATCTCCAGCTAAGTGGCAATTCCAGCAGGCATTTGATTTCAGGGTAAACGCTCTACTGAGATAAGTGACAAGCCGACTAAGATTCGACTTACGATCAGGTGCTGTTTCCGGCAACCGATTACAGGTCTCGTGCCGAATACTCGACAAAAACCTTAAAATACTTTAGCCGCAAAATTTGCTGTAGTCGGTACGGTAGAGCACATACCGGCAGTGCGGACAGTTTAAAATAACGTCAACAGCTTGCTCTCCAGTGGGAGAAGGGGCCGGCACTTGTGTAGATACCCATGCATCAGGGGAATGAGTTTTCCGCGATTTTCGATGTTTAGTCACCATGCCAGCCAGCGCCGTAACAGCCATTGGATTCTCGGCGTCAGGCGCGTGCGGTTGTAGGCGTCCGCCGCCTTCTTGATCGCTTCGGCCTGGGTCGGATAGGCGTGGATGACGTGGGCGAGGGTACGCAGTCCGATTCCTGCGACCATCGCCAGAGTGATTTCATTGATCATATCGCCCGCATGACGGGCGACGATTGTCGCGCCTAGTATCCGGTCCGTCCGCTCCTTGACGTGGATCTTCACGAAACCCGCCTCCTCGTCGTCGGCGATCGCGCGGTCCACGTCATGCATCGGGATGGTGAAGGTCTTCACCGGGATGTCCCGCTCGCGCGCCTGCCGAACATAAAGGCCGACATGAGCGATTGCCGGATCGGTGTAGGTGCACCACGGTATCGTCAGTGCACTAAGACGCTTACGGCCGAGGAACAGCGCATTCTGGACCACGATACGCGCCGACGCGTCGGCGGTATGGGTGAACTTGTGCTCCAGGCAGGCATCGCCGGCGGCATAGATGCGCCGGTTGCTGCTGCACAGGAAATCATCGACCCGGATGCCGGTGACAGTGTCGAAATCGACGCCCGCGGCTTCCAGATTCAGGCCGTCGACATTCGGTACCCGGCCTGTGCCGACCAGAATGGCATCGACCGCTACCGTGATGCTGTAGTCGTCGCTGACCAGATCGACGAGCTTCTGGCCGCTTTCCACGCGCACGTTGACAGCTCTGGTGTTCAGGCGCACCTCAATGCCGTCGCGCGCAAATGCATCCGAGAGGAGCTGTGCGGCGTCGCGCTCTTCCTTGGGCAGGAACAGCGGCTTTTCCTGCGCAATAATGGTCTGCGCTCCGAAGCGGCAGAACGCCTGCGCCAGTTCGCAGCCGAGCGGGCCGCCGCCGATGACCAGCAGGCGGCGCGGCAGCTCGGTCAGGTCGAAGATGTTCTCGTTAGTCAGGTAGTCGATCTTGACGGGGCCGGGAATACAGGTTGTGTTCGGCCGTGCGCCGGTAGCGATAAGCGCCTTTTTGAAACGCAGTTTCGTGCCATCCACGGCCAGCGTATCGGTTCCGGTGAAATAGGCATGTCCGAAGAACACATCCACGCCCGCCGCAATCAGCCGGTGCACCGAATCGGAGCGACTGATGCGGGCGCGAATGCCGCGCATGCGCTCCATCACGGCAGCAAAGTCAACGCGGATATCGCCAGGGATTTGCGCGCCATACTGCTCGGCATTACGCATCTCGGCATACAGCCGCGCCGTGCGGATGATCGCTTTCGACGGCACGCAGCCGACATTCAGGCAGTCGCCTCCGAGCAGTTCGCGCTCGATCAGCGCGACCTTCGCGCCCAGTGCCGCTGCGGCGTGCGCCGCCACCAGTCCTGCGGTGCCGGCACCGACGATCACCAGATTGTACCGGCCTGCCGGTTGCGGATTGCGCCATCCGGCTGGATGCACGTTGTCCAGCCGCTCGCGATCGTGCGCGTCCGGTGGGGCTGTCGAATAAAAGGCGTTGCGCTGCTGCATCGTTGTGATCCTTGAATAAACCTAAAAACCTCAGTTAGTCCACGAAAAGCACGAAAGCCAAAAGTAGGCGCTTTAGGCGACACGAAATAAATCATTATGTTGTATTGGCTTGTCTATTCATCCTTTGGGTGATGACTTGCAGTTTGGTATCTCTTTGAAAATTTTCGTGCTTTTCGTGTTTTTCGTGGATGAAATGATTTTTCTAGGATAAAGGAAGCGGCTAAAGCCAGCCGCCTCGGAATCCGGCGCGCCGTAAACCGGCGTGGACATAGGGGCAGTCCCGCATCAGCCGCCAGATCAGTTGGGTGCGATAGTTTTCTATCATCATCACCACGATGCCCTGGTCCAGCCCGAAGTGGCCGTCCGAAACCCAGGCGCTACTGTCGGCATTGGCGAGAGTCGGATTGAAACTGCTGGTGTACCGCTGAGCGGCCAGTATCTCGGGATAACGTTGCAGCATGTTGCATGCTGCGCATAAGGCGATCTCGGGCGCGAACGGCAGCGATGAAAGAGCCGCCCATCCGCTGAGCGTTCCGTCATCGGGCCCGTACGGCACGCCACGCGCGGCATAGCCGAACAAGCGCCGCCGCTCGTTAGCCAGCTCAGGCAACAGATTGCTTGGGCCATCGCAGGCCGTCAGGCCCCAGCAGTTTTCGTCATAACCGGCGAACCTGAGCGGGTTGCGCCGCGTGTACTCGCGCTGAACCTCGATTGCCCGTCGGCTGTTCTCGAAATAGTCGCAGCGCTTCTCGCGCATGAAGCGGTCCCGAATGCCGCGAAAATCGATCCAGGCGTGAGAGAACTGATGCATGAACAGCGGCCCCGCATACAGATAATCGTAGCCGTACAGATGTTCCCATTGATAGGTTGCCGTCCAGGCCTCGTAACTGTCGTCCTTGATCGGATGCGTCGGCGAGCCCATCGCGAGGACATAGAGGATGATAGACTCATTGTAACCATCCCAGCCGTAGTGCAGGCATCCGCATTCCGGCTTCCAGCCTTGCCTGATCGTTGCCGCTCCGCCCTGTGACCATCGCCAGTCGACGCGAAGGTATAGCGTCTCGACGAGTTCGCGCAGCTCGGTTTCCTCAGGCGTATTTGCGGTGAAGTACATGCTTGCGGTCAGCGCCCCGGCAAGCAGCAGTGCGGAGTCGATCGTCGACAGCTCCGAGCGCCAGACGCGGGCGCCGGTATACATGTCGAGAAAGTGGTAGTAGAAACCCTTGAAGCCGGTCGCCTCCGGGCTGCCGCTTTGATCGCTGTCACGAAAAAAACGCAACACGGAAAGACTGCGTTCGACCGCGTCGGCTCGCGCTATCCAGCCGCGTTCCACCGCGACCGGATAGGCCGACAGGGCGAACCCGACAACGGCAATGCTGGCCGGCGAATTCCCGCGCGAGTTGTCGGCGATCAGTCCGTTGGCCGGATTTATCGCTTGCAGGAAATAGCCGAACGCGGCACGCTGGAGCCGGTCGAGACTCTGCCCGTTGATCAAAGACCCGCTGCTCATGCATCCGGTTTTGGGATTGGGGTCTTAGCCGGCAACCGTCCTTTCAGGTCCTGGGCAGTGAACGGCCCCGGCTCGGCAATCAATTGGCGAGCGGCCTCCACCTGTTCCCACATATTCCACAGCAGCACGCCCCGCACGCGGTCGTTCTGCAAGTAGTAGATGACGCCTTCCTCGTTGGGGCGCTTCCAGTCGGCAAAAGTCTCCAGGCGCGAATCCAGTTCGCCGATGGCTTCGTACCCCAACTCGAACATGTCGGAGTAAAAGTATGGCAAGTGATGATAGGGCTCGGACTTGCCCGTCATGTTCCGACCGGCCAGCCGTCCCATGCAATTGGCGTTGTCCTCGTGCTCGACCCGGATACGCTTTCCCAACGCAGGGTTGTAGAATGCGGCAACGTCTCCTGCCGCATAGATGTCGGAATGGTTGGTGCGCAGGAACTCGTCCACGACGATTCCGTTTTCCACCTCAAGCCCCGCGGATTGGGCGAGTTCGACGTTCGGCTCGATGCCGACTCCCGCCACCACGCCGTCCACCACGATTTCCCGGTTAGTGCGCGTTTTCAAAACATGTTGGTTGCCGCGTGTTTCCAAACCGACAATCTCTTCGCCAGCCAATATCTCAACGCCTTTTTGCCGGTAGAAGTCGGACACAAATTGGGCGAGAGGGGCCGGGAAGACGCGATCTCCAATAGCCTTTCCGGGGAAAATCATCACCACTTCTTTCCCGTTCATAGCCAGCGCCGCCGCGACCTCCGAACCGATAAACCCGCCGCCGATGACGGCAAACCGCTGCCCCGTTTCGGTGAGCGCGCGAAGACGCCGGTAGTCCGGCAGAGTGCGAAAGTAGATGATATGGTCACCGCCGAACGGAAGCTGTCGCGGCCTGCCGCCCGTGGCCAACAAGAGTTTTTGATAGGTGAAAACATCTCCCTTGTCGTCTGCAACACGTTTTTGCTGGGGGAAAATTTCTTTGATGACACGGCCAAGATGAAACTCAACGCCTTTGTTCTCCGTCTTGCGCCAGATGGCGTCCATGGGCTTGCCCTTCCAAAGCGCCTTTGACAGGGGAGGGCGGTCGTACGGCGCGTCAAGCTCCACGCTGACCAGCCCGATGCTGCCGGTTGAATCGACTTCGCGGATGCCCTCCACCGCGGCGGCTGCGGTCATTCCGCCGCCGATGATCAAATACGGGTAGTTCG
>JBAQYH010000622.1:0-2323 GCA_049299935.1 Methylobacter sp.
AGACTAGGCTGTCGAAATCCGCTATTTTTTGGTAAATTTTTGACTCCCGGCTAATGGATTAAATTTTTATTATGAATTTTCTCACAAACCACTTGAAGTGAATTTGATAATATGTTAGAAATTAACACGTCAAGAATTTTTAAGATAGAAAAACGCCATGCTACAACAATCGAAACTGTTACAAAGTCGGGACGAGTGGAAATTCAAAGCTGTCCAAAGAGCCAATGAAATTCGAGAACGTAAGAAAATTGAAAAAAGGAATAAGGAAACAATTTTAGAACTTAAAAAGACGAATGATGAATTGAATAAAATCATTGAAGATTCAAAAAAAGCACCTGAATACTGCCTTTTCGCCTGTCGTTAAATTAAATGACGCCATGGAGGTGCGAACATTATGCATTTTTCTGGTGGTGCAATCTGTTGTGTCGTTTCGCAGTGTTCCGAGAATTATTGAGTTGTTCCGAGAAAGAACGACATGTGGATTACAATGGCGTCCTCATTTTACCTCGGTCATCAACTGGACATTGCGGTTGGGGTTGGGTTTGCTTAAGCAAGTTAAGCCCATAAGTGTGCCTTGGCTTGCGATCGTCGATCACTCCATAGATATTGGCACAAAGAAAGCACTGGTAGTTCTGAGAGTAACAGTAGATGCGTTATCTAAACGAGGTTCAGCGATTCAACTGAAGGACTGTGAATGCATAGGGTTAAAGGTCTGTGAGAAAGTTAACGGAGAAAGTGTTGAGCAGGATTTGAAAGAAATCTATACTCAGTCAGGCAATCCGAAAGCAACGATAAAAGATGGTGACTATACACTTGGAAAAGGCGTAAGGCTTTGGTCTGAAAGACAAGAACCCGTAATTCCAGCTATTCAGGACATTAGTCATGTCATGGCCAATGCGCTCAAAGATCAGTATGAGGATACCAGCATATTTAAAAGTTTTACAGCCATGTGCTCTCAAGGCGCAAAATGCCTACGGCAAACCGATTTGGCTTTTTTAACTCCGCCTAAGTTGCGTAGCAAAGGACGCTTTCTAAGTATCAGCAAGTTAGGAAAATGGGCAGAGAATATGCTTGAAGTACTTTCAGTCAAAGGCCGATCACGCAATGGAAGCCTGTTGGAAAAAATCCGCAAAGCGCTGCCCGGATTTATTTTATTAAAACCATTCATTAAGCGTTTTGCACAAACCACCAAACTGGTATCAGAAATCATGGAAGTTCTTAAGAATAAGGGACTCGATCAATCCAGCTATGAAAAATGCCGCCAATTGTCCAAAGGCTTTCCCAGAAACTCCAAAGTTAAAAAAACAGTTGAAAAGTGGCTGGATCATCATATTGAAATTCAGAAACAAATAACAGAATTGCCTCTATTGGTTAACAGCGATATTATTGAGTCGTTATTTGGAAATTTCAAGCACATCATTGCGCGCAGCCCACAGGCTGACATGAATCGAACAACATTGTTAATTCCTGCGCTCTGTGGAACGCTAGATGAAAATATGATTATGCAAGCATTGTCACAAGCGCGTCACGATGATTTAAGAATTTGGGAAGAAGAAAATATTCCATATACCATACGCAAAAGGCGTCAAGCATTTTTCACATAAATAAATCCAAAAACCGGGGATAATTTCTCATTAATAATGGGCTAATTTCGACAGCCTAGGATCAACCAGTTCGCGAAAGCGCGCCAGTTGTGGATGATGGCGGTAACCACGAGACTCTCCGCGCAAGACTTTCTGTGCCAGCAAGGCTTCGCGCCACAACGCGAGCAATCCCATGCGGTCGAGGTAGCGCGGATGCAATGTCCATAGTCTCACGGTGACGGGAATTCAACATCCTGGTAGGCTGCGTCAACCGGAAAAGTCAGTTCCAGACTGTGCAAGGTAACCGTTTCCCCGGCGCCGTAAGGGTGCAAAATCCAATCGCCTCCCTCGCCACGCCGGTAGCAATCGATACCCATCTGCTCGGCTTCCACCAGCACGTATTCCTGCAAGCTCGGCAACTGGCGGTAGGCGGCAAATTTCTTGTCGCGGTCATAGAGCGCGGTGGAGGGCGACAGGATTTCGACCACCAACATAGGTTCATTCATCACGTAACGGTTCTGGCGATCTGTTTCCGAGCAAGTCACCATCAGGTCGGGATAGAAA
This sequence comes from Methylobacter sp., assembly GCA_049299935.1. Classification (GTDB taxonomy): domain Bacteria; phylum Pseudomonadota; class Gammaproteobacteria; order Methylococcales; family Methylomonadaceae; genus Methylobacter_A. The sequence continues at coordinate 2,148 of JBAQYH010000622.1, forward strand.
TAGCAGTTTGCTGCTTCCACCCGCAGTTTGATGTCGGCCATGAACACTTGGCAAGGTTTACCGCGCAGATGGGCACGAAAAGCCATGTATAGATTGCCGGTTATAAGGTTATGAGGCGAACTCGTGCCGCTCATCGCAAAAATTTCACCATCGACGTATTCATGCCGTTCCTGGGA
>JBAQYH010000623.1:0-9293 GCA_049299935.1 Methylobacter sp.
TCCCTGCCGCGCCCCTAACGGGCTTCTCTCGATAAAAGCTCCGGTGCTCGGCGCGGCAAACGGGAAAAATACGTCCGTGCGTAACATCAGTTAAGGAAAAAACTCCCTCAAGGGAGAAGGAGCTAGCACTCTTAACTCAACAGTATTGGGTCGGGACTGTCCCAGCCCTTTTTTACAAGAGCAAAAATAAGACGGGCAAGAAGGAGAAAAATAAGGAGTGAAGAAAATAAACGGACAGTCGAGCAGTTGAAGCAGTTTGCCGGGAACTGGAACGAGTTGTACGCATCAGAAAGGTTCGAGGAGATGAAATATCTGGCTACCGAGGATGTTGGCATCGCCAATGCGGAAGCCTCGACCTGTCCAACCGGCCTTATCTATGGGCGAGAGGCTTACTATGATGGAATTGTTAATGCGTACGGAAAAGAAAAAAACCTTCTCGTGATGGAATACGAAGAATGGGAATACATCCCTTTGGGCAACGACAATACCTTCTATTATACGATTGGCCGATATACCCTCCAGCCCAACGTGGAAGGCGTTAATTGCTGGCTTCTTCGTCGCGACGCTGTCGGCGCTCCCTGGCGAATCTTTCGTGTCATTAACACTTGATCCTTGCCGGAAAAGCCGGGATCGGGTTTGTGATAGCGTAACCCGGCGCATCGAAGTCTGATAGCGGGACGGGGCATGTTGCCAATGCCGTTAAATTAAGAAAAATATTGAACAAACAAAATGTTAATCGAGTAGGGCGCGCCGTGCGCGTCAAAGAGATAGTGCAGTTTTTTAAGTTTCGGGAAAGGCGCGCACGGCACGCCCTACGGTGGCGAGGAAGTTGTTCAATGTCCGTGACAGAAAACACATTGTTTTTAAAGGCGTCTCATTAACTTAACGGCATTGGCATATTGCCCCGTCCGGCTTGTTTTTCAACTCATATTATGAGTTTTGTTAGGCGTATTTACCTTACTGTTCCGGGTATGGCGAAAACAAATGATCCAAGATTACGCCTTTAACCGCCGTGGCGGGTATCGTGCTTTCCGGTAACAATCCGGGTTCCGAGGAAATAAGCAATGGTCCGTGGGCCGGATCGTCCGGCGGGCGGCCATGGGAACCGCGCACCAGGGTTTCGTCTAAAGGAATCACGTCCAGCAAACTGCGAAATCCCAAGGCTCGCTTGGCTAGGCGCCAGGCTACCGCCAGCTTGGGGAAGCGGATGGCGGGATCGATAAATAACTCCAAAGGGTCGTAGCCGGGTTTGCGGTGGATGTCCACGGTACGGGCATAATCCGGGGCGTGGGCATCGTCCAGCCACCAACCGTAACTGAACCAGCGGTCGGGGCTGGATACCAGCACCAAATCCCCGGCGTTGGCGTGATCTAATCCGGCTGCGGTTTTTTCCGGTCCGGCCAATACTTTTTCCACGCCCGGCTGGGCGGCCAGTAGGGAGCGGACTTCTTCGGTTCGTCCGGCATCGCGCAAATAAACGTGGGCGATTTGGTGGTCGGCCACGGCGAAAGCTTCTGAGGCGCCGGGATCCAGCAGTTCCCGGCCCAACTCTTCGCGCACGGCCAGCAGGCCTGCTTGGCGCAATATCCGATTAATCGGCACTGCTCCTGTTACCGGCACTATGCCGTATTCCGACAGCACAATAACCGCCATGTCATTTTTCCGTGCTGCGGCGATCAGTTCGCCGCACAGGTCATCGATTGCCGCCACGGCTGCCGGTATTGCCGGGTGCTGGGGGCCTAGACGCTGCAAGTCGTAATCCAGGTGCGGGAGATAGGCCAGAGTCAGGCTGGGGCGGCGGCTGTCCAATATATGAAGTACGCAGTCGGTAATCCAGCGGCTGGACTCGATACCGGCGCGCGGTCCCCAGAAATTGAACAACGGGAATTGTCCCAGCTTGGCGTTCAACTCGCCGCGCAAGTCCGCCGGTTGGGTATAAATGTCCGGGATTTTGCGTCCGTCGGCGGTGTAACAAGGGCGCGGCGTAACGCTGTAGTCCGCGCTGGAATGCATGTTGTACCACCAGAACAGCTGGGCGCAGGTAAAATCCGGGTCGCGTTGCTTGGCGCTGTCCCAGATTTTTTCCCCGGTTACCAGACGATTGCTTTGCTTCCATAACATCACTTCGGACAAGTCGCGAAAATACCAGCCGTTGCCGACGATGCCGTGACCGGCCGGCGTCAGGCCGGTAAGATAGGTGGACTGCACGGAGCAGGTCACCGCCGGCAGCATCGGGCCGATAGGGCGCTGGCCGCCTTGGGCTGCCAGCGCTTTCAGGTTGGGGGCATGGCGTAGTAAGTCTGCGGTGAGGCCGACGACATTAACCACCAAGGTGCGACGCTTCGTCATTGTGGGCTGCTCCGCTTAAGGCGCATAGCCTCCATCGATCCAGGCCTGGAACATGGCTACTTGTTCTTGGCTCAACGGAGAGAACGGTGGCGGCGGCATATCGGCGTTACCGGCGTTAGACAGGGAATAGTAATCAATGTGCTGCAAAATCAGTGCAGCGTTACCTTTGACATCTTCGTACTTGGTTAAGTCGAAGCGCCAGATCATGCGAGCCCGAAATTGATTGAATAAGGGCATGATGTCGTTCGCAAAACTAACGGTTGCCATAAAGTTTTCTCCTTTCCTGATAAGACAATGATTCTAAGGGGTGGGTCACGCTATAAATTAATGCGCCACAGTTTTCCGCTGCCGGACTGGGCGCTCATTTCGGTCTGGGTGCGCATTTCAAATTCACCGAAGTCCAGCACATACATGGCCTTGTCGCGGGGATGGAAACGTACATCCATGGGCCGCGCAAACGGTCCATGGAAAAAGGGGTGCAAGCTCCAATCCGCCGGGTCGATGCGGGCTACAGAGCGTCCCACACGGGATCCCGGCGGTCCGGTCATGGGTTTCTCATCGCCGAACAACGTGATGAAAATTTGTCCGGCCCATTCTTCGATATGCGCTGGCGCCACCTGGAATTTGGTCGGCGCGGAGTTGACCGGGAACGCCAGCAAGGGGCTTTCCGGCGGCGGCAGTTGATCGTGGTTGCTTAGCAGTTGCTCAATGGCCGGGCCGCGCTTTGAGCGGAAGCGCTCGTCGGTGGCCGGTACGCCGCCGATGAAGTCGGGCCAGCCGTACCATGCTCCCTGCTTCACCTCGTACAGGAAGTCCGGGGCGTTATCCGCAGGGCGGCTGCCGCGGTCGTCGGCGCTTTGGTCGGCGGCCAGCAAACGGCCATCCGGCGTGAAGCCCAGTCCATAGGAATTACGCAATCCCCAGGCCACCAGCTCCAGGCCGGAACCATCCTCATTGCAACGCATTACTGAGGCGGTGCAGGGCACTTGCCCCGCCAGACGCGTGCCTTTAGGCAGCACCGTGTCAAAGGGGGCAAAAGCGCCGGTACGTGCCGTGGCGCCTTCCGCGACCAAAGGATTGGCTGTTTCTACTGAAGCGCCGGTTAATTCGATGTCGTAACCCGGTATGTCGTGATTATGAGGCAGGCAGCGCAGCCAGCCCAATTCATAAGCGTCCAAACCGATGATGCCGTGGTTGGTCAGGGCACCCTGGCTGAAATACAGCTTGCCGTCCGGGCCGAAAGCCACCATGCAGGTTTGATAATTGCCAAGACCGGGCAAATTGTCCAATAGTACGGTGACCTTGCCGTCGTCCAAATCCAGGCGGCTGATGCGGCCAGGATTGCCGCCTTCAGAGATATATAAGGAGCGGTCTTTGCAGACTATGCCATTGAGCGGTACGCCTAAACCGCTCAGTAAGCAGCTGTGGCTGCCGTCAGCCTCAATGCGCAGTACGCGGCCGCCGGGTTCGGCTCCGCCGAAGGACAGCCCTGACTCAGCCACATAGGCTACGCCTTCGTTGTCGAAACATAAGCTGGTCGGGAATTCCAGACCTTCAGCGATAAGTTGCTTGTTTGATATATCAATCATATGTTGTCTTAATTTAAATAGTAACGAGGGAAAACCCTGCCAAAACCATCAGGTACGCACCGCCGATCCAGTCGGCATTGTCCGGCGTGCATGCTTGCAACCAGCGGCGGAGCCTTGCTCCCAACAGTAAGCCGATCAAACACAGCAGCAGTACTATGAGGCCATATACCAGCGCTACGGTCACGCCGGGGGTGGCCATGGCCCCCAGTCCAATTCCGGCGAACAAGTTATCGAAACCCAAGGCCAGAGGCATCCATACGCAGACAGCGGGGCGCTCCAGAATGCATTCCATATCACGCCGGGTATGCGATAACACAATGACAGTGATGCCGCATAAAAACAGCAGAAGCGCCTTGCTCAGTTCCGCATAGGGCTGCCATAAGGGCAGGCCGAGAAACCGGTCGCCAATCCATAGTCCCAGCATCAGCATCAGTGTTTCGCAGACAGCGAAAGCGAACGTCAGGTTCAGCTTGCGCCGGAGCGACACGGGCAGCATGCCGATGCCGGATGCCGCCTGGACATTGTCCAGGCCTGCCAATAAGCCGAATAGTAACAGCCACTTCATGAATAGGCGGCTCTAACCGGGCAAGCCGTAAATGCGCAAGACTCCGCCGTCGCCGCCCATCACCAAGGCGCCTGCCACCACATAATTGCCCCAGATCGCAGGCCCGATGCAATAGCCGTAACCGCCGTTGTAGCCTTCGGTCTGCATGCCCAAGTCGTCGGACCACAACAAACTGCCGTCCTTAACGTTGAAGGCGTATAGCGAGACTTTGTTGGTCGAGCAAAACACCACGTCGTTGACTACCGCCGGGGAACTCAATGCAGATTCCGCCGGGTTGGTGTACATGGACGCTCCGACATTGGCATAACGGCGCGGATTGCTGTTGTCCATGGGCCAAGCGTCGTGCAGGCTGTTGATGTCGATGGCGCGCATGAACGGCGTGGTGGTGTAGTCGAGGCCGGGGGCGACGGTGTGGTAATTCGGCCCGCCCAAGCCCACAAACAGGCGTTGGCTTATTGGATCGACGGCAGCGGTGCCGAATACGCCGGAGTAGTTTTCGCCGACCACTTTGTTTGAATCCTCGTTGGAAATCCGCTGATTCAGCAGGCTGTTACTGGAATGAGGATCCACCGTAGGCAGCTGGTTGCCGTCATTGTCATAAGGCAGTAACTGGCGCCAGCTGAGCAATTCCAAGGTATCGGCGTCAAGAATGAAATAGCCGCCGTTTTTGCAGCCGAACCCCACCACTTTCTTGCCTTGGCGCTGGAACAGCGTAGGCGAGCCGCCTACGTCCACGTCGGTGTCGGATACGCGGTAATTGCTTTCCGGCAACGCTTGGAAAAAACCTCTGAATTTCCCGGTGCCGGCGTCCAGTACCAGCAGACCGTTGGAGTAACCCAGTGTCGGCAAAGTAGGAATGGTCGAAGGATCGGGCTGCGGATTGCCGGTAGTGCAATATAAACGGTTCAATTCCGCGTCGTAAGCGATGGACGACCACACGGAACAGCCCCGCACCACCGCTTGGCCGGAAAAAACCTGGAAGCCGACCGGCAGCGTTCCATCGCGGACGGTATCCGCAGGCAATAGATTCGGCGGGTTGTCCTGGTCGCATTGCAGCAGGCTGGTGCAGTAAATCCACACGACATTGCCGGTTTGCGAATCCAGGCAAAAGACAAAACCGTATAACAAAGGATTTTCCCCTTCGCCCATGCCCACGTAAACCCTGCCGTTGGCCACCACGGGCGACGACCAGCCGGCTGCCGGCGGGTAGCCCTGATCCATGCCCATATCGTTGTTTACCGGCTGGTTGTGAGCCGGATCCGCATAGCGCAAATCCGTTACCCACACCAGAGTCAGGTCGGCCTGGTTCAGACAGTACAGCTTGCCGTCGAAAGCGGAGAAATACACTTTGCCGTCCACTATGGCGGGCGTGCAGCCCATGCCGGTAAAGCCGTGGGTGTCACGGTCTTCCGCCTTGATAGCCCAATTGAAGGTGTTGACGATTTCGCCCTTGGCGATATCGATTTTATAAAACGCACCGCCGTTGGAAGCCGGAGCGGTAAGGCTGTTGGCCACGCCTACGTAAATGTAACCGTCCACCACCGCCGGTACGGACAATACAGATCCTTGCAGCTTGAGTGTGTGCAGGGTAGTGAAGGCGGGCGATGCCACGCTGGCGCTGTTCAAAGCGCTGCCGGTGCCGGCATTGCCGCCGTGGGCAGGACTGCCGTGGTACATCCACCAATTTTGTGTCGTCTGGGTCATACTGGGTTCCCTCTGTGGGTTTGAGTTTTAGGGGTTAATGGGCTCGGCCTTGCAGCGCCCAGCTGAAATCCGACTGGCTGGCACGGTAATGGCAGCTCATGCAGCTGTTGCCGCCGGCGCCTGCGGCATCTTCCGGCGACTGCACAAAAGATTCCATGGAGGTGTTGATCGCGCCGTTGACCGGAAACGCGCCGCCCGCATCTTGGGGATAAACGCCGCCGTTCTCCATCAACTGATACTGTGTGGGGTTGGACGGCCATTGCGTCATGACCAGTTCATAAAATTCCCATGCCGTACCTTTCAACACCGCTTGATAAACATTGTTGAGATCCACTGTCGAAGTGCCCGCCGGGGTAGTAGGAATAGGGTTATAACGGGTGATTTGCGCCGACACACGCTGGTCGACAGGTTGAAGCGGCGGTGCCTGGTTGTCCGGTCGGTCGGCATAGCCGCCGACGGTTTTTGGGTCGTCCGTGCCGTTGTTGAAAGAAATCGGCGTGGTGGACGATGCGCCATGCCCGCGCTGTACGTTATCCACCTGCTCGAAGGTGCTCCAGATCCATTGCGGGAATTCTGCCAGTTTGTAGCCGATATGGAAACCTACTAACCCCATGGTCTGCGTTGAACAGGTTTTGGTATCGGGGTTAAGGACTTGGGCATTAACGACGTAATAACGGCTGAAATCATCCTTACCTTTGATCAACTGGCGCCAGCTGGCTTTCAGCATCATGGCGCCCGGTGTGTTCGGTGCTGCGGAAGCCGGCATAACAATTCCGGTTTTTGACCTTTGGCCTACGGCAAGATTCTTTAACAAGTAATAGCCGTTGTTAAGCACATAATCGTAATAACTTTGGTTAAAGCGAACTTCGGCATAAACGTAGTTTTTGTTCTGATCGATCAAAGGATAGGAAAACGCCTGGTTCACCTCATCGACCAGATTGTCCGGCTTGGTTACCTTGGTCAACCGTTTTATACTGGGTGCGGCAGTGCCGCACGGATCGACCGGTACATCGAAAGAACTCCAAGGCGTCGGCGTTTTCGTGCCGGTACCGAATAACTCATACGCTTCTTTATAGCTTCCCCAAACTAATGGGGTGGTATTGCTTGCCTTGAGAAAAACCGACGGTTTGTTCGGTTGCACCGGCACGCCGCGCGCGCCTTGTTTGGCCGGCCAGTTCAGGGCGAGGAATGTTTCCCAGGAAAATACGTCGAAATAGGGTCTTGAATCAGTTGGCGATAAGCCGGCGGGACGGGGCGGAACTTGCAGCGGAATGGTGCTGCTGATGACCGGCTTCGGTAAAGTGGCAGGTGTCGCCGCCGCGTCCGCCAACGCGACGCCGGTGCTCCCGAAAACCGTCAGCAACACCGTCGCCGCGCCAAGTACGCTATATTTTTTTTGGTACATACAATCCTCCTTATCCCAACGAAAAAACAAAAATCCGCAATATGGCGGAGCAAACCGCCGGTTATTTACCTGCTATCTTCAGTTATCCACGCGCGGGATTTGGCCCCGCAGCACGGAATTTCCTTCCCACAGCCCCCGCTGATCTACCGGCAGCGGCTGGGTTAAATCTTCCTCGTCCAACTTGCCGCTCTGCGCATAAAAAGCAACAGGATTACGCCAGACGATAGTATCAATGTCTTGTTCCGAGATACCTGCCTTGCGCATGGCCTCGGCGGTCTTCGGTACTTTTAAGGGATCGCTGACGCCCCAGTCGGCGGCGCTGTTGATGACGATGCGCTCCGGCCCATATTGCTGTACTAGGGCTACCATGCGCGCTTCATCCATTTTTGTATTGGGATAAATGGAGTGTCCGGCCCAGCAGCCGGTCGCCAATACCAGGGGTAGGGTTTCCTCGGTGTTGTGGTCGATCAACACCCGTTCGTCAGGAAGGCCCACTTCGCGAATTAAATCCAGGGTGCGTTGCGTACCGCGTTTTTTGTCCCGGTGAGGGGTATGCACTAGGGCCGGAAGATTGAATTGTTTGGCCAGTTCCAGTTGTTCGGCAAAATATTTTTCTTCAACGGCATTGATTTCGTCAAAGCCGATTTCACCGACTGCCAGCACATTCTCTTTGGCTAAATAGCGGCGCAATAAATCGATAACGCCGTCGGCCAAGTTGGGGTAATTGGCTTCCTTGGGATCCAGTCCTAAGGTGCAGAAATGACGGATGCCGAACTGGCTGGCACGAAAACGCTCCCAGCCTAAAAGGCCTAGGAAATAGTCTTCAATGCTGCCAACGTGGGTGCGAATCTGGCCGGTCCAGAACGCCGGCTCCACCACGGCGACGATACCGGCAGCGGCCATGGCCTGATAGTCGTCGGTCGTCCGGGAGGTCATATGTATATGGGGGTCTATCATGGGCATAGTCTGGGATTCTCAGCGGCTAATCAAAACAATGTCGGCGGGAACGGGCCGACAGGCGGCACGCAGTTCGTTGGCGTAATCGGCGGCCATGCGCGCCATTTCACTATCAATATGCCGGGCTAGGTCATAAATGCGCGCCAGGGGTAGGCCCAAATGCAGGGCTTTCAGCACCATGCCGCGAAAAGCATCCGGCGAAAAATACCGGGTGGGATAAACGTTGTCGCAAGTAATGGCCTCTACCGTGGTTTGCACGGCGGAACGGCAGGCGTCCAAGGCTGTTTCCAAAAAATGCTGCGGCTCCGGTAACAGCGGCAGCACCTTCAACACGGTTTCCCGCTCGGCATTGTCGCCGCCGCGGAAAAGCTCGTGCACCAAGCCGGCGCGGTCAGTATCAGGCAACAGGGACAGCGATTGCCGCAGTAAACGGGTGCGGGCCAGTTCGGCGATTGTCAGGCGCTCCGGCGCAACAAGTCCGGCTTCGTATAAATCAGTCTGCTCTTCGGGCTGCAACCGCAGAGTGATGCGGCGCAGTTGCCAGCCGAGTGAGGCGAAAGCGGTGAAAAATCCATCCCGGTTCTGCGCTGGGTCAATGATGAGAGTTGTCGAGCCGATCACCTTATGACGGGTAAGGACGGATTCTAAAACGATGTCAAGGGAGGCAAGGCTCATGAGTTAACTTTAGGGGGTCTACACAGAAAATTATTATTCAACCCTGCTT
>JBAQYH010000624.1:0-5684 GCA_049299935.1 Methylobacter sp.
CCCTTCCCGCAGCTTCCTGACCAGATCGTCGGCTTTGCCCATCGCTCGTTGAATCTCTGCCGATGACGCGCCTTCTCTAACCGCAATCAAGATATGGCCTAGATGGTATTGGGTAGACTCTTCGCCGATTTTATCCTGGGTTTCCATATAGTGCTCGACCTCCCGGTCAGTCACCTTAATACGTCCGCCTATCTCCCTGCCGCGCAATTGATTAATAATGATTTCATTGCGTATATTATCCAGAAAGCTTTGATAGCTCATGCCCTGCCCTTCCAGTTCCGCCCTGAACTCTTCCAGATCCATGTTGTTTCTTCGGGCTATATCGGCGGCCGAACTATTGAGCATTTCTTCGTTGACCGTAATCCCGGCCTTTTCCGCTAACTGCCGCTGAAGCTTATCGACAATCAATTTTTCCAGCACTTGTTTGCGCAACACATAAGCCGGCGGAAGCGCGGCGCCGCCTTGTTGCATTCTTTGTTCGATAACCGCCACTTCTCTTTGCAATTCGCGCTCAAGAATAACGTCGTCTTCAACCACAGCGATAATGGTATCGAGGACTTCAGCGCGGACTAAAAAACTGCCGAACAATAAATTACATAGCAGCGCGGCTACAATGGCTCTTTTGATATTTTCTTGCTTAATCATTTTTGAGGTTTCCGATACCCATAAATTTGCTTTTCAAAAAACTGATCCAGATCTTCCCCAATACCGGTCAGCCCTTTAAGTTCTACCTGAAAAAATATGCCGGTCTGGCTGATACCATTAGCATCGGTAACGGTAGGAGCGTTTGGAATATTTGGATTTTGATTGAGCGTTAAGCTGTTTATCCAACGTCGCCCAATAACACGAAACCGCCAGCAACAATTTTCTTTTTCCACGCCAAAAAAACTTTCCTGAGTCGAATTATTCAGCAATGAATACGTCCAACGTCCAACCGCAGACCAATCGTTATAAACCGGCCAATGAAAAGAAACGTCGCTTTGAATAATGTCATAAAGCCTCGTATCCGATGCACCTGGATAAGTTGTGTTTTTTCTATAGCGATAGTCAAGGTTAACAATCTCACCCGGCTCTTTAATATAATGCAGACCGGCGTTGTGCCTGACAAACTCGTTCAGATGCGGGTTCCATTGCGTCCCCGTGTTAACCGAAATATGGTCTGTCAACCCGGCGTTGAGTTCGGTCACCAGATTCGAGAATTTGTCTTTATCGGGAAAATAGCCCGGCAAAGGCTCCTGATAGCCCGGCAAAATAACCTTTCTATCCTGAAAATAAGCAATCTGCCCCACACTGAGCCTTAGTTTTTCCCTGCCGGATTTAGCGTCAACCAGGCGCGTAGTTAAGGCTGCTGTCAGCTGATTAGCATCGCCCAGCCTGTCCGGACCGCTAAAACGGTTTTCCAAGAACAAACTATTGAATGAAGAGTCGTAGAATGAAGTGTCAAATATCGGGATATCGCTCTGATCTTTCCTGGGGACATACAAATAAAACAATCTGGGTTCAAGAGCATGCAAATAAGATTTATTGAAAAAATTCACATCCTTTTCCAGATACAACCCGGCATCGGTAGAAAAAATAGGCAGGGTTCTTGACATACTGTCCGAGACCGCTAGGGCGCCTCCTTTTGGATTGCTTAGCGCATATTGCGTAGACTGCAAGGAAAGCTTGGGCGTTAAAAAAGCAGCGGCCGTTTGCAGCGGGAAACTGACTGACGGTTGAACATTGGTCCGATGCGCATTGACTAATGTATTATGCTGATAAAACACATATTCAGAATCCATCGCTGTCTTCAGCGGCATGAAATCGAAGGTATGATTCAAATTGAGGTTAACTTGCGGCAATTTCCGATAAGGCAATCCCGCATTGGTTATCGCTTTATCAATCGACTGATAATTGTCGACATGGCCCCTTAAAGAAACCCCCTTATTTGCATAACCGAGATTGGCCTGGCTTAAAAGGTAACTGCTGTAAGTAGACGTACTGAGCGCATTGCCCAATTCAGAAAAATAATCCTTATCCGACGCGTAATTTAAATCGAAATTCGAATTAATGTGGGGCGAAAACTGGGTGTCATTCTTAAGCGCCGCCAAATACCGGGCTTGGTTGCGAAGACTGTCATGAGGCATAAATTCCAGATTCGTATAGCCATTGGTCATCTCTGTTAAATAACGGAAATTTGCCCCCAGGATAGCGCCTCTTTTTGTAAGATACCGCGGACGTAAAGTCGCATCATAATTGGGGGCTATATTCCAATAATAAGGCGTTGACAGGCTAAATCCGCCCCGTTGCGTATTTCCGAAGGTAGGCGCAAGAAAACCGGAAAGCCGTCTATCATCAATCGGAAAAGAAAGATAAGGCGAATAGAATACAGGCGTGCCTTTAAACTCCACCCAGGTATTTTTGGCGGCGCCTTGACCGGTAACTTTATTCATCTTTAGCTCAGTCGCATGCACAACCCAGTCCTGATTACCGGGACGGCAGCTGGTATAAGCAACATCTTTATATCGGGACAGGGTGCTGCTCTCCCGGTAAATCGCATTCGCCCGGCCTCTGAGCGGCGTAGCAGGGGAAATGAACAGGGCCTCCCTCAGTTTGGCCTGATCGTTCGCCAAATTGAGCGATGCCGACTCACTGTGTATCGCCAATTCATCTTCGCTGTAATAGACGCTGCCCTGTAAATCCAAGGTCTCCGAAACAGTGTCATAACTCGCTTTATGAGAGACTGAACTCTGATCCGCACGGGTCATTTCGACATTACCCACATAACTGTAGATTTCGTTGTCGAATATTTCTGCGTAATCGGAATTAATGTCCAGCGGCGATACTTCTCTCAAATCTTTTTCAGACACAAAACTGGGTTTCCCGCCATTGGGCACTGTGCAGTTTTGCCAGGGATCGTATTTCAGTTGCGATTTAAGATTGCTGAAAGTTTGCTCTTCATTATGATCAAACGCCGGAGTCAACAAACTTACGCCAGTCTCAGATGCAGCAATAACCCGCGGCTGTCCTTTAGGATCGGCGCCGACCAACTTGCAATCCCAGTTTTTATCCGCTGCCTTGGCATCGCAGGTCCAGCCCGGACGATTGGTTTCAGTTTGAAGTCGTTTTTTATCGCCGGAATCGGCCGGTGCCTGGACGGCCGGCTTAGAATCGGCACTAACTTGCCGGGTATCTTTATCGGTCTTGGTACTGACAGGAGGTTTCGGCGCGCTGGGTTCTATCTCGGCATGCTCGACAGGACCGGGCTGCGGCGCTGTATTCTCCACAGGTTCCGGCTGGGGCTCGACGCGCTTAGGTTTAACCGCAATCGGCTGTGCAGTCTCAACAGTCTCGGAAGGTTTCGGCCGCACCTCTTTAACCGGTTCAACAACCGGTTCAACCTTTGCCGCACTGCCCTTATCAACAGGTTTTTTTTCGCCGACACAAACCCACTCTTTGCTATCCTTGTCTTGCGCACAATTCCAGAGTGCTTCATTAGCAACGCTGACAGGGGCATAAATGGAAGGTAGAAAAAGCAGGAATAAACGACGGCGCATAGTATGGTATAAGTTTAGTAGCGTAATGGATCATAAATCGAATAGAATGCCGGACGCTTATTTTACCCCACTACGACAGCATTATACTAATCTATCCTAAACATCATGATGCCTGAAGATTTAAGAACAATATCCATGTTCGACTGGCTTGAGCATGATCTATTACTCACCATCACCGCATGCGCTCCCGCTTCCAGCGACGCCAGTTTCCGGCGCTACTTTAGAGTAAAGACGCCAGATGGGCAATTTATCGTCATGGACGCCCCGCCGAGCAAAGAAAACGTTGAACCTTTTATAAGAGTCGCCGAACTGCTTACACAAGCACAGGTCAACGTCCCGACTATTTTCCAGCAAAACCAGGCAGACGGGTTTTTACTGCTGGAGGATTTTGGCAGCCAGTGTTTCCTGGACCAGCTGACTGCGGCCACTGCCGACGATTTATATCAAACCGCTTTCGACAGCTTATTCAAGCTGCAAACCCAAACGCCTGTACAAAGCACCGGCTTGCCCGGCTATGACGAGGCGCTGCTGCACCGGGAACTGGCTATTTTTGACGAATGGTTTTTAGGCCGGTTGCTGGACATTGAAATTCCCGCCGCTGTTTGGAGCGCAGTCCGCATCATGCTCACGGCATCGGCACTGGAACAGCCCAGCACTTGTGTGCACCGGGATTACCACTCCCGCAACCTGATGGTTTTAGACAGCGATTCGCCGGGCGTCATCGATTTTCAGGATGCCGTCATCGGCCCGATTACCTACGATCTGGTGTCGTTATTGCGCGATTGCTATATCGCCTGGCCCGAACAGCAGGTTGAACAATGGCGCTCGAACTATTTTGAACGGCTCCGGCAAGCCGGCCTCATTCATTGCAGCGAGGCCCTGTTTAAACGCTGGTTTGACCTGATGGGACTCCAGCGCCACCTCAAAGCCATCGGTATTTTTTCCCGCCTGCACTTGAGAGACGGCAAGTCCGGCTATCTTGACGACATACCGCGCACCCTGAACTATGTCGCCGCTGTTTGCGCCGCCTACCCTGAGCTTGCCGAGTTCAATGACTTCCTACGTGAGCAGGTGCTGCCTGCGCTGAGCGCTACCCAAATACCTGCACTGAGCAAAGCCGAAGCACCTGTCCTGAGCGTAGTCGAAGGATGAAAGCCATGATTTTAGCGGCCGGGCGCGGCGAAAGAATGCGCCCGTTGACCGACCATACCCCCAAACCCTTGCTTCTAGCCGCCGGCAAACCGCTGATCGAATATACCATCGAACAACTGGTCGCGAACGGCTTCAATGATATAGTCATCAATCATGCCCACCTGGGATTACAAATAGAACAGCGGCTGGGTAACGGCAACCGGCTTGGCGCCAACCTAAGCTATTCGCCCGAAGGCGGCCAAGCGCTGGAAACGGCCGGCGGCATTATTAACGCCCTGCATTTATTAGGCGGCGAGGCGTTTTTGGTAGTCAACGGCGACATAGCCACGGACTTTCCCTTTGCCGAACTCAAAAACCTGGCTGTCGACCTGGCCCATCTGGTTCTGGTCGACAATCCTGCGCATCATCCAGACGGCGACTTCGGCCTGGATAAATCCGGACGGGTCATTTTAAACGGCGCTGAACAATTCACTTTCAGCGGTATCGGGCTGTACCGCCCCGAACTGTTCAACGGCATACCCTCAGGCCCCGGCAAACTGGGACCTTTATTACGCCAGGCCATCGCCGGCGGCCGGGTTACGGGACAAAAAACGGACGGTTTCTGGATGGACGTAGGTACACCGGAACGCTTGCAGGAACTGGATTTTTATTACACCCAACAGAGGTAAAGATCATGACTGACCATGTTTACAAGAAAATAGAACTGACCGGCTCTTCAACCGTCGGCATGCAGGAAGCGATCGAAAACGCCATCGGTAAAGCCTCGGCAGACACCGATAACATGCGCTGGTTTGAAGTCATCGAAACCCGCGGCCATATAGAAAACGGCAAAGTCGCGCATTGGCAGGTCACCGTTAAAATAGGCTGCGCACTGTAAGAATGAGGTGGTTTCCATCGAAGATCATCCCCTATTATTCGTAACAGTTCAGCCACAAGTTGACACGGATACTCACTGATGAGCCGGCTATGGAAAACGCCTTATATTAAGGATAGCCC
>JBAQYH010000625.1:0-2111 GCA_049299935.1 Methylobacter sp.
TCGAACATACCCTGTTACGCTTGTTGCGGGCCGATGTTTTTGCCGCCATCGCCGTTGCGGTTTCCGAAGAAGACCCGTACTGGCCAGAGCTTTCAATCTCGCAGCATAAAAACATCATCACCGCTCCGGGCGGTAAAGAGCGGGCCGATTCCGTGCTTTCCGGGCTAAAAACCATCAGGGAGCAAGCATCCGATGATGACTGGGTATTAGTGCATGATGCGGCCAGGCCCTGTATTACAACGACTGATATTCACCATCTGATAGGCTCCCTGATTAACGATGCCGTAGGCGGGATACTGGCCTTGGCGTCACCCGACACCTTGAAGCAGGTACAAGGAAACGGCATCACCGGAACACTGGATAGAAGCCATATCTGGCGAGCATTGACGCCGCAGATGTTCCGTTACGGCATGTTAAAAACAGCCCTGGAACAGACGCAAGGAAATCCGGCCATTACTGACGATGCCAGCGCCTTGGAATTGCAAGGCTTGCAGCCGAAAATCGTCGAAGGCCGTCCAGACAACATCAAAATCACCCGCCCGGAAGACCTGGCGCTGGCGCAATTTTATATGGAGCAACAATGATTAGAGTAGGCCAAGGTTACGATGTACACCGCTTCAAAGACGGCGGCGAGGTTATTTTAGGCGGCGTGAAAATACCTTACGAACAAGGCCTGGAAGCGCATTCCGACGGCGACGTGGTCTTGCATGCATTGTGCGATGCAATTTTGGGTGCGGCGGCTTTGGGCGACATCGGCAAGCATTTCCCCGATACCGATCCTGAATTCAAGGGCGCCGACAGCCGCGTTTTACTGCGTCATGTTGACGGGATTGTGCAGGAAAAAGGTTACCAACTGGTAAATGCCGACATCACTATTATTGCCCAAGCGCCGAAAATGTCGCCGCACACAGCCGCCATGTGCCGCAATATTGCTGATGATTTGAAAGTGGATATTGATTACATTAACGTCAAAGCGACCACCACCGAAAAACTGGGCTTTGAAGGGCGAAAAGAAGGTATTGCCGTACAAGCGGTAGTCCTAATAGAAAAATAATTCCCATGTGTATTACTTTGAGTCATATCAGATGAAGGTACTGATGCCCATTAAAGACTTCGCATAATGTATAAAATGTTCAATAGGTTGAACGTTAGATAATCCTGCCGCATTCGCGTCATTTGTCGATAAAATACAAGCAATTGTAACGCTTGCTGCAATTCCTGACAGCTTGGAAATATTTTCCCACATCTTCTTTACTTCGCCTTCGCTCCGCGCTATTGCGGCAGCAATCAGAACTTCTTTTCCGTCGATTCCTAAAATATCAGCCATTTTTAGTGCGGTTTCGTCCGCTACTGTTCCGCGTTTTCTGATCTGACTGACGGCTTCTTTGCTGATATTTAGCATTTTTGCTGTTGCATAATCGCTCCCGCATTTTTCTTTTAAATCATTAAGATAATTAGTGATTGTTTTCATAACAGTAACCTCCTTTTGGTTTCATGGTTAATCTACGCTTGACTATTTAAAAACACAACGGTTAAGCTTTGCTTCATGGTGAAGCGTCGCTTCACCTTTATTGTAAGCCATTAATTACAAACCAAAATCCTTGTAATCCATAGCTTACAAAGTTTTTATAAAACCCATAGAGGCCAAGCTATGCAAATATCAGAAAAATCAATCCGGGATGCAGCAGGCGCAATAGTCGCCCTTTACTCTCGCTTTTCTACATCGACTGACATTGCGTTTTTAAATGCTCAGTACAGCGAATCACGCAACCAGCTTCGCGGTATTTACTTAATTTTACCGCTCGGCTCAATGGCTAACTTTTTGCAATCCAGCATTGATGGATTGACCAAGCTACATAACGAAACTGTAGACCGTCTTAATACTCAGCAAGTCGCTCTTGAAGTAGAGCGTGAAGCATTTCCAAAAACTGGCGACCTTGGCCGCTCTCCTGCTTTTCAGTCGCCCGTTGAAGTGGGGCAGGGGAGCAATCAAATTCAATGCATCGACACGGTTCATTGTAAATGCTCTGAATGTGCGCCTTGGCTTTAGGGGTGGCAATCATGCTTGAATGCGCTGGTCATCTTCTTGATGTTTTATCATTTTATTTTTT
>JBAQYH010000626.1:0-2153 GCA_049299935.1 Methylobacter sp.
CACTAAAGCACGTGAATAATAAAAACTCTTACTGTTTATCAAGCCTTAGTTGTAGCATATGAGTCATCATCACTTTCACGCGAGTTCCCATGTCCATAGCAAACGATATGCCGCAGCTACACGAACAAATGCGCCTGTGGCGGCAGCATCTGCACCGGTTTCCTGAAACCGCTTTTGAGGAGACGGAAACGGCGGAATTCATTGCCGGTAAGTTGGCGGGTTTCGGCCTGGAAGTGCATCAGGGCTTAGGTAAAACCGGCGTTGTTGCCACGCTGACTGCCGGGAATGGCGACAGGAAAATTGCGTTGCGGGCCGATATGGATGCCTTGTTCATCCAGGAGCAAAACGCCTTTGCCCACAAATCCTGCCACGACGGCAAAATGCATGCCTGCGGCCATGACGGCCATTCGGCGATGCTGCTGGGCGCGGCCTGCTATTTAGCCGAGCATCGCAACTTTAACGGCACGGTGTATTTTATTTTCCAGCCTGCCGAGGAAGGCCGCGCCGGAGCCAAGCAAATGATTGATGACGGCTTGTTTGAACGATTCCCGGCCGACTGCGTTTTCGGCATGCATAATGTCCCCGACATTCCGCCCGGCCACTTTGCGGTCAAGCCCGGCGCGATGATGGCCTCGTTTGACTGCTTTGAAATTATTCTGACCGGACAGGCGACCCATGCTGCGATGCCGCATTTGGGCAATGACGCGATAGTCGCATCCGCCCAGCTGATTACCGCGTTGCAAACTATTGTCAGCCGGACCGTTAATCCTGCCGACCCGGCGGTGGTCAGCATTACCCAGATCCATGCCGGCAATACCTGGAATGCGCTGCCGGAATCGGTTGTGTTGCGAGGCACTTTCCGTTGCTTTAGCGGCGAGGTCCAGAAAACCATTGCCGATAAAATCACCCGGCTGGTCAATGCGGTTTGCGAGGGATTCGAGGTCAGCGCAAAGATCAAGTTCAACCCGGAAAATCCGGGCTATCCGGTGACCTTTAATGCGGAAGCTGAAACGGAACTGGCGCTGCAAGCGGCGATGGCCGTGGCCGGGGAGGACGGCGTCGATCGACAGCCGACGCCCGGAATGGGTTCGGAAGACTTTGCGTTTATGTTGCAGGAAAAACCGGGCTGTTATATTTGGATAGGCAACGGTTCTTCCGAAAACGGCTGCCTGCTGCATAATCCGCATTATGATTTTAACGATCGGATATTGCCGGTCGGCACGGCTTACTGGGTGAAGCTGGTTGAAACGGTGTTGGGCGGGGCAAATCGGTAACAACAGCCCCTAGTCTTTTTGGGGCTCTTTTTTTGATTCAAACAGCATGTGCGCCATTTTTTTTGCTTTGGTTTTTAAATAACCGACATTGTCATCGTGCGCGACGGCCTCAACCGGAATGCGGCCCGCCACGTTAATGCCGAGTTTTTTCAGCTCTTCTATTTTCTTGGGGTTGTTGGTCATCAATTTTATGGACTTGATGTTCAGGTCTTCCAGCATTAACGCGGCGATGCTGTATTCCCTTTCGTCGGCAAGATGACCCAGGTGGATGTTGGCATCGACCGTATCCATGCCCTGATCCTGCAAGTTATAAGCCTGTAGTTTTTTCAACAAGCCGATGCCGCGGCCTTCCTGGCGCAGATAAATCAATACGCCGGAACCGGCCTTGTCGATCATTTGCAGCGCCATATCCAGCTGTTCGCCGCAATCGCAACGCCTTGAACCCAGGACGTCGCCGGTAAAACACTCGGAATGGATGCGCACCGGCACGTTTTCCTTACCCGCAACCTCGCCTTTAACCAGGGCGACATGCTCCTTGTCATCGATGGTATTGCTGTAGTAATGCAGGATAAATTCGCCGTGTTTGGTCGGGATCGGCGTCTGTACCAGATTTTCTAATTGTGGCTTCACGTAAATATAATTAATCCAAAAATTAAATCTATTTTACCCAATTCAACAGCTACTCAGTTAAAAAGTTTCATACAGGTCTTGGCGTTATGATTTCTAACAAGAACGCATGATGTTTTTGTTCTCTCGCCCCGCATAAGAACATCTGCTGTAGGGCGTGCTGTGCGCGCCTTGAAGGCTTAGGAATGCGTTCGAAATAACTTCGGCAACTTGCTCCCTCTCCTGATGGAGAGGGTTGGGGTGAGGAGAATC
>JBAQYH010000627.1:0-6333 GCA_049299935.1 Methylobacter sp.
TCTTGCTACGTGTAAAAAGCCGGGGGGCAGATCTTTCATTGTGCATACTCAAAAGAAAGTCATGTCGGGTTAGCATAGCGTAATCCGACTATAACCTAAGCGGCTTTCTGTTCCTGCAAAGGCAGAAGACCGGAAACGCTGGCTTCCAATATTACCATCTGCACAAGGTGATTATTAGCATCGTAAGACAAAACCACATTCCAATCTTGGGCTGTTTCTCTAACGATAGGGTTTTCACTGAAATGTAGTTCCAATATGTCGTCTTCAGGATAGTAAATTGTTTTCATAATTCATTCTCGAAGCTAAAGTGATACATCACTGTTTTAACAATAACCGTTTGATCTATGACTACTGCGGCACAAAGCAAGTTGTCGGTTCGATGTTGATAGAACTTTGCAATCCACGCATGTTTGTCGTCTTTATAGCTTAACTGTCCTGTTTCGATGAGGTCAATTAGTAACTCCATTGAAATATCACCTTCAATCATGCGTTTTTGGGCATGTTCTGTTAAGTGAATAATTTTATTGAAGCGTTGACTATGCACGGTTACAGGCTATTGATTTTCTAGAAGAGTTTTCATGCTACCCGCTGCTGTGAGCCTGCGTCAATCATTTTGGTGCTTCTTAGCGATTATCCGGCAACAAAAGTAAAAAAAGCAAGGGCCTTAAATTGAGCGTGAGCAAGCTTAAATTTTGACTCCCAAAATGTTAAGTATTAATATTTAATACATCTTTTGAGAGGTCAACATTATGCCCAGAAATACATCCGTCACCTTGGGTGAGCACTTTGACAAATTTGTGGTTGAAAAAATAAAGGAAGGACGATTTCAGTCTGTTAGCGAAGTTGTTCGTGCCGGTCTTCGAAAGCTCGAAGAGGATGAGACTAAGCTTCAAGCATTGCGGTTAAAGCTTCAAGCTGGGGAAGACAGTCCGGTGGTGGAGAATTTTGACGCTGACTCTTTTATTGCGGCAATGCATGAAAAACACATCAAATGATGCCCAGCTACCGCATCAGGCAATTAGCTGAAAATGATCTTGAACAAATCTGGTTATACTCATTTCATGAATGGGGCTTGGCGCAGGCAGATAGCTATATCCGCTTAATGATAGACCGGTTTGCGTGGCTTGCAGAAAATCCACAGCTTGGCAAACGGCGGGATGACATTAAACCCGGCTATTATAGTTTTCCAGAAGGAAGACATGTGATTTTCTATACCATTACAGAAAGTGGCATCGATATTATCGGCATTCCTCATCAGCGTATGGACATTATTAGTCATTTAGAATGATGTCCATGCAGTCCGGTAGGCCGAAATAAGCCGGTTTGAGCGGCAGCGAGAACTGGTGTTTCCGGCAAACACCTGATGTTGGCGTTCGGTGACGATTGG
Organism: Methylobacter sp.; assembly: GCA_049299935.1. Taxonomy (GTDB): domain Bacteria; phylum Pseudomonadota; class Gammaproteobacteria; order Methylococcales; family Methylomonadaceae; genus Methylobacter_A. Next base: position 1,388 of record JBAQYH010000627.1, read on the forward strand.
CGGCTTGCTCCTTGACCCGTTTGAGTGCGAAGTGAAACCGCTATTGTCCCTTTTTTGTTTTTATACTGAGCCGGTAATCTTATCAACTCGCAAAGTGTACCGATTGAAAGAACGTCCGTTGTTTTTCTGCTCTTTGCCGTGAAAAGTCACTGTTACTAAATCCCCTAATGCGGCGTTATTTTGTTTCAAGCTGTGTATCAAATAACGGTTTAGGGCAATACTCACAATCGAGCCATCATCATCCTGTAAAAGCAAGGTTTTCTGTTCGTCATAGAGTAAATCTTTAAAAGTGCCACTGCCTTGAATTACACCTGTGATTGTTTCGCCTGCCGACGGTTGCCAGTAGGTAACTTTGTTTGTAGCTGGTAGGTTTTCAGTCATTTTCTTATCCTGTTTGTTAGTGGTGCAATTGTACTCAGTTCATCTTAATCGTGCTTAATAGCAGTGAACGCAACAGGCATGAAAAGGGAGCGGGGGGAGTGGTCAGTTAAGCGCAACGTACTGATTTATTTTGTATCTTTCGTGCTTTTCGTGTCTTTCATGGATAAACTGCGGTTTTTAGGTCAATTAGAGCCCGTAATTTATTTAGAAAAAATTGTTGGATTTCTATAAAATCACTCGTTACTGCAACAATTTTTCAGATCAAGTCTACATGGACCTAAAATTTCTCGATTTCGAACAACCCATCGCTGAATTAGAAGCGAAAATTGAAGAACTCCGCAATGTGCAGTTCGACAACGACATTAATATTTCCGATGCGCTTAAACAGCTGGAAGAACGAAGCCAGGCGCTGACCGAGTCGATTTTTACCAATCTTTCCGATTGGCAGATTTCCCAGTTATCCCGTCATCCGGGCCGTCCTTATACGTTGGATTATGTGGAGCATATTTTCACAGATTTCCATGAGTTGCACGGCGACCGGGCTTATGCGGATGATCCGGCGATTATTTGCGGATTGGCGCGCCTTGATGGACAGCCGGTGATGGTGATCGGTCATCAAAAGGGACGCGATACCAAGGAAAAAATTTATCGCAACTTCGGCATGCCGCGTCCGGAAGGTTACCGCAAGGCTTTGCGCATGATGAAAATGGCGGAGCGTTTCAAAATGCCGCTTATCTGCCTGATCGACACACCGGGGGCTTATCCGGGCATCGGCGCGGAAGAACGCGGCCAGAGCGAAGCTATCGCCAGAAATTTGTTCGAAATGGCCAAACTGAAAACACCGATTATCTGCACGATTATCGGCGAAGGCGGTTCCGGCGGTGCGTTGGCTATCGGTGTCGGCGATCGTTTAATCATGCTCGAGTACAGCACTTATTCGGTTATTTCTCCGGAAGGTTGTGCATCTATCCTGTGGAAAAGCCCGGATAAAACGCAAATGGCAGCCGAAGCGATGGGGATTACTTCAGATCGTATTCGTGAGCAGGGTTTTCTGGATGAGGTCGTCAGGGAGCCTTTAGGCGGCGGTCATAGAAATTTTAAAGTCATTGCCTTGAATCTAAAGGAGGCTCTAGTTCGTCATATGAACGAATTGAAGCAGCAACCCATTGATAAGATGCTGGAAAAACGGTATCAGCGGATTATGGATTTTGGGGTTTTTGAGGAGTCCGGAAAGTAGGGTATAGGTGCAAGGCGAAAGGCGAAAGACGAAAGCTTCGGCCCTCAGTGAGGACTGCATTCTAAAGCTCAATCTTGGAGAGGTGCGACAAAGGCTTTATATCGCCTACAGCGGCGGCGTGGATTCTCATGTTTTGCTGCATTGTTGCGCTTCGATAAACCAACTCAAAGATAAAATTACCGCAGTTTACGTGCATCACGGCTTGCAGGCAGAGGCTGAGGTTTGGGCCGGGCACTGCGAAAAAACGGCCAAAGATTTAGGCGTTGAATTTTTAACATTGCGGGTTAATGCCAAGGCGGCGCCTGGCGAAAGCCCTGAAGAAGCGGCCAGGAACGCCCGGTATGCGGCTCTAAAATCGTTGATTAATGTTGATGATATGTTGCTGCTTGCCCAACACCGCGAAGATCAGTTGGAAACGGTGTTGCTGCAATTGTTTCGCGGCAGCGGTTTGCGTGGGCTTTCCGGGATGCCGGAGCGTGCGGTTTTCGGGCCGGGCATTATGCTCAGGCCTTTGTTGGATACATCCAAACAGGCGATCCGCGATTACGCCGATGCGCATCATTTAAGCTGGGTTGAAGACCCCAGCAATCAAAGCAATGATTACGACCGCAATTTCCTGCGCAATGCGGTCGCGCCGTTACTCAAACAACGCTGGCCTGCAATCGATAAAACCGTGGCGCGTTCGGCAAAACATTGTGCGGATGCACAGCTGTTGGTCGATGAGGTTGCCGATGAGTTATTCGCGGTGGTTTTTAATCCGGCAGATAAGACGCTGTGTATCAGCCGGCTAACGGAACATCACAGCCACCAACAGCAACTTATTATCAGGCATTGGTTCATGTATATGGGGCTAAAAATGCCCGCGCAGGCTAAGGTCGAACGGATTCTAAACGAGGTGGTTGCGGCAGCCGGGCACCGCGATCCGGTATTATCAGGGCAGGGCTACAGCATTCGCCGTTACCGGGATAAACTGTATTGCTTGCAACATTCGAAACATGAATCGCCGCTAGATCTTGTTTGGCCTTCAGGACGATCGTCGATAAAAACCGCCTATGAGCAGACATTAACGTGTGCGCCTTCTTCAAAGGGAATCCTCCGCGAGCAGTGGCAAAATGCCAAGGTCGAAGTCAGGTTTCGCCGTGGCGGCGAAAAAATCCGTTTGCCGGGGCGTGAGGGGCGTCATTCGCTGAAAAACCTGTTTCAGGAGGCGGGTGTTCCGCCGTGGGAAAGGGATGCGACGCCTTTGATTTATTTGGACGATACGCTGGCGGCGGTGGGCGATAAATGGATCGATTCGGCGTTCTATTGTGAGCAAACGCAAGGCTGCATCAGCTTGTCTCTGCAAAGTTAAGAATTAAACCCAAAAGACAATGACGACAAGCGCATTGTCGATTAAAATACACCTATTCGGTAGGGTGGGCGGTGCTTTTTTGCCCACCTTTTAAATCTGCAAATGGTGGGCAAACGAGAAAGCCGTTTGCCCACCCTACGTCTAAAAATCCTACATGACAAAATACATTTTCATTACCGGTGGCGTTGTCTCGTCTCTTGGCAAAGGCATTGCCGCATCTTCACTTGCCGCGATTCTTGAGTCTCGCGGCCTCAAAGTCACCATGACCAAGCTCGATCCTTACATCAATGTCGATCCGGGCACGATGAGTCCTTTTCAACATGGCGAAGTATTTGTTACTGAAGATGGCACGGAAACCGATCTCGACTTAGGCCATTATGAGCGGTTTATTAAAACCACGATGACTAAAAGGAACAGCTTCTCGACAGGCCAAGTCTACGAAAGTGTTCTGCGCAAAGAGCGTAAAGGCGAATATTTGGGCGCGACGGTTCAGGTCATTCCGCATATTACCGATGAAATTAAACGCCGGGTTTATGAGAGCGCCGACGGTGTCGATGTCGCCTTGATAGAGGTCGGCGGCACGGTAGGCGATATTGAATCCTTGCCTTTTCTGGAAGCTATCCGGCAGATGCGTTTTGAATTGGGTTCCGATCGGTCATTGTTTATTCATTTGACGCTGGTGCCGTATATCCGTTCAGCCGGCGAAATAAAAACCAAGCCGACCCAGCATTCGGTAAAAGAACTGCGCAGTATCGGCATACAGCCGGATATTTTAATTTGCCGTTCGGAGCAGCCGATACCGCACAGCGAGCGTCGCAAAATCGCCCTATTTACCAACGTTGAAGAAAAAGCAGTTATTTCGGCTGTCGATGCCTCTTCGATATATAAGATTCCGTTGCTACTGCGCGATCAAGGCCTGGATGACATTGTCGTTAACAGGTTGCGGCTGGACGTACCCCCGGCCGATTTGTCCGAGTGGAAAGCCGTTGTCGAAGCGCTGGAGCATTCTGTCAATGAAGCGACCATCGCCATTGTCGGAAAATATGTCGATCATTCCGATGCCTATAAATCGTTGAACGAGGCGTTGATTCATGCCGGTATCCGTACCCGCACCAAGGTCAACATCATCTATATCGATTCGGAAACTATCGAGGATGAAGGTGTCGCCGGACTGAAAGGCGTCGACGCGATTCTGGTGCCGGGCGGCTTTGGCGAACGCGGCGTGGAAGGCAAAATTGCCACGGTCAAGTATGCGCGGGAAAATAAAATTCCTTATTTGGGCATTTGCTTGGGCATGCAGGTTGCCGTTATTGAATTCGCCCGCGATGTAGCCGGATTGGAAGGTGCGCACAGTACCGAATTTTTGCCCAAGTCTCCGCATCCCGTTATCGGCTTGATCACCGAATGGATGGCGGAAAGCGGCCAATTGGAAGTCAGGGACGAAAACTCCGACTTGGGCGGCTCGATGCGTCTGGGCGGACAGCAGTGCCGCTTGCAATCCGATTCATTGGCTTTCCAGCTTTACCAGAAAGATGTGATTACCGAACGGCATCGGCACCGCTATGAGTTTAACAACCTGTACCTGGAAAAACTGGAGCAGGCCGGTATGCGTTTTTCCGGTAAGTCTATCGATGGACGTTTGGTCGAAGTGGTCGAAATCCCCGAGCATCCGTGGTTTTTGGCATGCCAGTTCCACCCGGAATTTACCTCGACACCTAGAAAAGGCCATCCGTTATTCTCGGGTTTTGTGGTCGCGGCGGTTGAACATAAAAGAAGCGCACGGTAAGAGTCTGAATTCGTTTTCAAACTCTTTATATTAATTGTCTCAAAAGTTTTTGCACGTTTTCCATTGGAAGTTTGGCGAAACTTTTATGGGAGGTAGAGACGCGGTTTACCGCGTCTTTTGAGGGTGCTCCGTATAATCCTAAGAATACTACGAATTCAGACGCGATAAATCGCGTCTCTACAGGTTAGACC
>JBAQYH010000628.1:0-1640 GCA_049299935.1 Methylobacter sp.
CTGATGATCGATTGGAAAAAAGTTGATACCGTTTTGCTGGATATGGATGGAACGCTGCTGGATTTGAATTTTGACAATCATTTCTGGAAGGAGTTTGTGCCGCGTAAATTCGCCGAAAAACAGGGTTTGTCGTTAGCAGCGGCAAAGCAGCAGCTGGAGCCGCGTTTTAAAAGCATGGAAGGCAAACTGGAATGGTATTGCCTGGATTACTGGAGCGATGTTCTAGAGCTGGATATTGCCGGGCTGAAAGCGGAGATTTCCGGGTTAATTGCCGTGTTGCCGCATGTGACCGAGTTTCTGGAAAAAGCGCATCAATCGCCCAAAAAAGTGTATTTAGTGACCAATGCGCATCGGGGCAGTCTGGGCCTTAAGATGGAAAAAACCTGCTTGCAGGGATTTTTCGACGGCATTATCAGCTCGCATGATTTGGGCTATCCGAAGGAACACGCCGAGTTTTGGCAGTTGTTGCAACAACGGGTGCCGTTTGAAAAACAAACCGCGCTGTTGATCGATGATAGTCTGGCGGTATTGAATTCAGCCAGGCAGTTCGGCATCGCGCATTTGATTTCGGTGAGCAGGCCCGATACCAAACAGCCTAAAAAAGAAATAAACGATTATCCCGCTATTGAGGATTTTCGGGAGTTGATGGAAGGACTTTAATTGAATCCAGCAAAAGCATTGTCCACGAAAGCCAAAAGTAGGCGCCTCTAGGCGACACGAAAAGCACGAAAAACCCCGCAAAAAGAAATAGAACACGGATGACACAGATTAAACGGATGAACACTGATTTAAAAACTAAAAATCCGTTTAAATCCGTCCTATCCGTGTCATCCGTGTTCTATTGAACATACTCTGAATTCACCGCGAAGATGCGATGTTTTTTTCGTGCCTTTCGTGCCTTTCGTGGATCAATTGATTTTTCTAGGTGGATGGGGACGTTTTCCCTGATACTCGGTTTTGACTCTCTCAGGCCGTCTTTCCGGCTTCACAATTTCAGCTAAAAGATCATCGGTAATGGGCAGCACCGGAATTTTCTGTTCAATATACTCTTCGATATCCGGCATCGAGTAAGCATATTCCTCGCAGATAAAACTGATCGCGACACCGCTGGCGCCAAAACGCGCCGTGCGGCCGATCCGGTGTACATAATCTTCCACATCCTGCGGCAGGTCGTAATTGAAGACATGGGAAACGTCGGCAATATGCAGGCCCCTGGCCGCAACATCGGTCGCAATCAACAAGGTGATTTTGTTTTCCTGGAAGTCGCTAAGCAGGCGCTGGCGTTTGTCTTGCGGCACATCGCCGCTCAGTGCGGCAGTTTTGTAGCCGTTGGCGTTCAAAGTGTCGTCGAGCCGTTCGGCGCAACGTTTGGTGTTAACAAAAATAATGCTGCGTTGCGGCTGATGCTGGTTCAATATGCCGACCAACAACGGAATTTTTTGCTCATTCGACGGACAAAATGCGCTTTGCTGGATGGCTTTTGAAGTGACTTCCTCGGTTTCTATACGGATCAAAACCGGGTTGTTCATGTGCTCATAAGCCAGCTCGGTCACTTTGTAGGATAAAGTCGCCGAGAACAGCATATTCAAGCGCTGCTCCGGCGGCGGCATGCGGCGCAGTAAATAGCGGATGTCTTTAAT
>JBAQYH010000629.1:0-5284 GCA_049299935.1 Methylobacter sp.
GTGCGGAAGAGCTCTCGGCCATCCAGTCCGCCGTATTCGACACCTTGTTTGCAACCAGCCTGCTCAATGACACGCCCGATAAAAGCCCCAGGCCTTTCGATCGCGACCGGGACGGTCTGGTCATCGGCGAGGGTGCAGGCACCTTGATATTGGAAGAGCTGGACCATGCTCTGGCGCGCGGCGCGCATATCCATGCCGAATTGGTCGGATTCGGCACCAATTCGGACGGTTTGCATGTCACCCAGCCTGACAGCGGCAGCATGCAGGTTGCGATGCGGCTGGCCTTGCAGGATGCAAAGCTTGAAGCAGCCGACATCGGTTACATCAGTGCGCACGGCACGGCGACAGGGCACGGCGATGTCGCCGAAAGCCATGCGACCGCCGCGGTATTCGGCGATAAAACGCCGATCAGCGCGCTGAAAAGCTTTACCGGCCACACTCTGGGGGCTTGCGGTGCGCTGGAAGCCTGGGTGGCGGTCAATATGATGAATGAAGGCTGGTTTCATGCCACGGCCAATCTTGACAACATTGACCCGGAATGCGCCCGGCTGGACTATATTAAAGAGGATGTCCGCACGCTCGATTGCGACTATGTGATGAGTAACAATTTTGCTTTCGGCGGTATCAATACCTCTTTGATTTTTAAGCGTTGGGATCGTTAATCCCACTCAACCTGGAGAACTACAATGATAAGAAAAATGTGTTTAGCCTTGGCTGTACTGGTTTTGGTCGCAGGCTGTACTACGACGGGTACGTTTAAAGTGCCGCCGGGCACCGATCTATATGTCTACAAAAGGCCGGAGCCGGTAGACATCAAGGCCGACGGCAAGGTAACCACCAAGCCGTTTTTCTGGACGGCTGCGGGCATACCGCCGGAAGGGGGCATTCCTTACCGCTTGGAAAAAGGCGGACAAGTAGTTAAAGAAGGTAAGTTGAGGACAAAATTCCGCACCGTTTCAATATTCTGGCCGCCGTTTGCATCTATTTACTGGCCGATGGGATTTAATCCGGACATCACCTACGATTTGGTGAATGATAAGCAGGAATAAGACATCGACGATCCATCAGGGTGGGCCAAAGTTTAACTCACCCTGATGAGTTTTACGGTGGATAAAAGGCGGCGTTCCAACTGCCGATAAGCTCTTCAAATTTTTGCAATGATACCCAGCGCGAATCTTCAATAGGCTCAACTTTGAGCCATTTCTAATTTATACCGTTTGCACTTCAAAATTCGGTTTTCTGAATCTCCTCACCTCACCCCAACCCTCTCCAGCAGGAGAGGGGGCAAGTTGCCGAAGTTATTTCGAACGCATTCCTAACTTATTTAGCCCAGTAGTTCTCACCCCGTAAGAGGATCAGTGCATCTTCAGGTGCCGTGTTATCGCAATTTATTGTTTTATATTCGGTTATAGATTGCCGCTGCAGAAAATACTTAAGTAACTGCACTAATAGCGCGAAGCTCAATGTTATGAGATAACACAAAAGAATTAAATCAATCTTAATTGCCAAAAATCCATGAATCCGAGAATAAAGCGACTCAAAAAAATTTAGACAAATAAACTCTTCCGCTTATTTTTCCAGTCAAGAATTTTTTTGAGCTATTCAGAGAATATCCGCCTTGACTTCGCTTTCGGGGTTGGAAAAATAACTACGCAGAGGAGTCTACAACAATGATACGTTTAATTGTCGAATTGAGTCTTAAGTTTCGGCTCGTAGTCGTTTTCATCGCCGCGATGCTGATGGTCTTTGGCATCGCCAAACTTCGAAACATGCCGGTTGACGTCTATCCCGAGTTTAACCCGCCGGTGGTGGAAGTTCAGACCGAAGCCCTCGGGCTTTCCGCCGCCGAAGTGGAATCCTTGATCACCGTTCCGACCGAGGCGGACTTGCTCAATGGAGTGGCCTGGCTTTCCAATATTGAGTCCGAGTCGGTTGACGGCATGTCGTCGATTCTCCTCGCCTTCGAACCCGGTACCGACCCGATTCGGGCGCGGCAGATGGTCCAAGAGCGCCTGACTCAGGCGTTTGCGCTGCCAAACGTGTCAAAACCGCCGGTGATGCTTCAGCCCCTTTCATCGACAGGCCGGGTCATGATGGTCGGGCTTTCCTCTAAGGAGCTGTCCCTGATTGACATTGGGGTGCTCGCCCGCTGGAAGATAAAACCCCGCTTGCTGGGCGTACCCGGCGTGGCCAATGTGGCTGTCTGGGGCCAGCGGGAGCGGCAGCTTCAGGTGCAAGTCGATCCGAAACAGTTGCTGGCTCAAGGTGTGACGCTCAAGCAAATCATCGAAACCACCGGAGAAGCACTGTGGGTGTCGCCTTTAAGCTATTTGAAAGCTTCGACGCCCGGTACTGCGGGATGGATTGATACCCCCAATCAAAGGCTCAGCATCCGGCACCTCTCGCCTATCTCATCGGCCAAAGACCTGGCCAAAGTGGCCGTTGTAGATACCGCGCCGCCACTGCTCCTAGGTGACGTTGCCAAGGTGGTGGTTGATCATCAACCGATGATTGGGGACGCCGCCCTTAACGACGGTCCAGGCCTCCTTCTGGTCGTCGAAAAATTCCCCGGCGCCAACACGCTGGAAGTGACACGCGGAGTGGAAGAAGCGCTCAATACACTGCGGCCCGGTCTTACGGGTGTAGAGATTGACAGCAACATCTTTCGGCCGGCGACCTATATCGGGGCGGCGCTCGATAATCTTGGCCGGACGCTGCTCATCGGATCTGTTCTGATGATTCTGGTGCTTTTTGCCTTTTTTTACCAGTGGCGCAGTGCGTTGATCAGCTTCGTGGCAATCCTGTTGTCTCTGCTGGCTGCAGGGCTTGTACTCTACCTGCGCGAGGCAACAATGAATACGATGGTGTTGGCGGGATTCGTGATCGCCCTCGGCGCCGTTGTCGACGACGCCGTCACCAGCGTGGAGAACATTGTGCGGCGTTTACGTCAACATCGCCAGGAGGGCAGCGACAAGCCGGCAGCAACCATTGTTTTTGAGGCCGCGGTCGAGATGCGCAGCCCCATCCTCTTCGCGACGCTGATCATTTTGCTGACGGTGTTGCCGATGTTTTTCATGGAGGGACTATCCGGCGCATTCTTTCAGCCGCTGGTCCTCTCCTATGTGCTGGCGGTGTTAACATCCCTAGTGGTCGCCCTGATCATCACGCCGGCGCTATGCCTGACGCTCCTGGCCAATGCGCCGCTCGGACGCCGCGAGTCTCCTCTGGTGCCGTGGTTAAATCGGGGCTACCACACGGTTCTTGCGGGGATCGTCCAACAACCACGCACGGTATTCTTAGCCGCCGGTGTCATCGTGCTGGCCGGTCTTACGGTGTTGCCGTTCTTCAAGCTGTCGCTGCTGCCTACGTTCAAGCAAACGGACCTGCTGATTCAGTGGGAGGCCTCACCCGGCACGTCCCGTATGGAGATGAACCGGGTCATGAGTCAAGCAAGCCTTGAGCTGCGGTCCCTTCCAGGCGTCCGCAATGTCGGATCCCATATTGGCCGCGCCGAGACCGGGGATCGGACCGTCGATATAAATTCCGGCGAGCTGTGGATCCGCATCGATCCTGCATCCGGCTATGACACGGTGCTGGCCGCCATTCGAGAGGTTGTTGACGGCTATCCGGGGGTATTTCGCGAAGTGGAAACCTATCAGCCGGAGAAAGTCGAAGAGGCATTGACGAAAGCGGCCGAAGACCTCGTGGTGCGCGTCTATGGACACGACCTGGGGGTCCTCCGCGACAAGGCTCAGGAGGTGAGGCAAGTCCTTTCAACGATCGGCGGTGTCGTTAATACACGAGCGGATGTCTACGACGAGGGGCCGCAAGTGGAAATCGAGGTGAATCTGGCCGCAGCCGAACGCCATCAGACCAGCCCAGGCGATGTCCGGCGCGCGGCGTCTACCTTGTTGTCGGGCATACACGTCGGTAGCCTTTTCGAGGAACAGAAAGTGTTCGACGTGGTGGTGTGGGGTACGCCCGAAATACGCAACAATCTGAGCGATATTCGCAAGCTGCTGATCGATACGCCCACCGGTCAGGTACCTTTGGGGGAACTGGCCGAAATACGCATCGTGCCGGCCCCGACCATCATCGAACGTGACACCGTCTCGCGTTTCATCGACGTTGACATCAATGTAAGTGGACGTGATCTCGGTTCGGTCGTGGCCGACATCAAACGGAGCCTGGAAGCGGTCAAGTTTCCCCTTGAATACCACGCGGAAGTGCTCGGTGCGTCCTTGGAGCGGCAGGCTTCTCAGCAGCGCATGCTAGGCTTGATAGCGGCCGTTGTGCTCGGAATTTTCCTCCTCCTGCAGGCGGCCTACCGGAGCTGGCTCCTGGCATTTGTCGCAATCTTGACTTTGCCCATGGCCCTGGCGGGCGGAGTGCTGGCGGCGCTCCTGGGCGGCGGCACTCTCTCGATCGGATCACTCTTCGGATTTCTCACGGTGCTGGGCATTGCTGCGCGTAACAGCATTGTGCTGATCAAGCACTACCAGCATCTCGAACAGTATGAAGGCGAAACCTTTGGACCAAATCTTGTTCTGCGCGGGACTTTAGAGCGGTTCGGGCCGATCATGCTGACGGCGTTAACCTTAGGATTGGCCCTGCTGCCTTTTGTACTCTTCGGCGGCATTGCCGGTAGCGAGATCGTCTATCCCATGGCCATCGTCATCCTGTGCGGCCTGGTCACTTCGACGCTGTTTTCTCTGTTCGTTGTACCCGCCCTGTACCTGCGTTTTGGGGTTAGCCGCGAACCTGACCTTGGATTTCGTCCAGTCACGACAGTTAGTGAATAAGAAGTTCCGAGGTCATTCATGTCGAGAAACCGGCATATTGACAAGGCTAAATCATCATTTTGGAGGTCATTATGTATCAGATTAAAAGAAGAACTACCCTGTGGCTTGCGAGTGTGCTCATCATTGCCTGGCTAGGGCTTACGATGTGCACAAATGTGCCGGACACGGTAGTAAAGCTATCAAATACGACAACTAAAATCGAACCCGCCGAGATCTCAAAAACCGACGGATCGGAGTTCAATCGCGTGATATTGAGCGAGAAAGCGGCCCAACGGCTCGACATCCAGACGGTTCCCGTTCGTGAGGAGCAGGTGAACGGGACGCCGCGATTGGTCATCCCCTACGCTGCGGTGCTATACGGCTTGCACGGTGAGACCTGGGCGTACACCAGTCCCAAATCCCTCACCTTCGTTAGGCAGCTCATTACTATTGACAGCATAGAAGGGGACAAAGTAATTCTGTCGAACGGCCCGGCCCCCGGC
>JBAQYH010000630.1:0-4355 GCA_049299935.1 Methylobacter sp.
CCCTACTCGATTAACGTTTTGTTTGTTTTATATTTTTCTTAAGGATCCGGTTAAAAATAACGTCACGAAATCACTCTGTGAGTCTAAAACGTCATTCTATATTCTGTATCTGTTCGCGCATCTGCTCGATCAGCACTTTAAGCTCGATGGCGATTTGGGTCATTTCCTTGTCGGCCGATTTAGAGCCCAGGGTGTTGGCTTCACGGTTCAACTCCTGCATTAAAAAATCCAGCCGTCTGCCGACCGGGTCTTTTTGCTTGAGTACCCGCAATACTTCATTGATATGGGTTTCCAGCCGGTCGAGTTCTTCGGTGATGTCCAGTTTTTGGGCCAGCAGCACCAGTTCCTGCTCCAGGCGGTCAAAATCGGGCTCCGCTACCAGTTCGGTAATCCGGTCTTTGAGTTTGTTGCGTATCAGCAGCAGTACTTCCGGCATGCGCTTGCCCGCCAAGGCGACAAAACCCAGCATTTTTGCGCAGCGCTCTTCAACCAGCAGTTTAAGCTGGGCGCCTTCTCTTTCCCGCGCCTCCAGCAGTTGTGCCAATGTTTGATCGACCAGGGCGGCGATGCCCTGGCTGAGTTGCTCTTTATCGATATCCGGTTCCTGCTGGATACCGGGGAAAGCCAGAACGTCCAGCGCCGAAAAGGACAGGGGGCCTGCCATTTGCTGTTCTATACTAGAAGTTGCAGCCAGCAGCGTGGCTAAGGCATCGGTATTAATGATGTAGCTTTGTCCGTTTTTGGCCTGTTTTTTGTAGCTCAGTGAGCATTCGACTTTGCCTCGATTGATCTTGGCGGCGATGGCCGAGCGCAGATCGGTTTCAACAAAGCGCAGGCGATCCGGCAGTCTTAAGCTGATGTCGCAGTAGCGATGGTTGACCGTGCGCAACTCACAGCTTAGGGTTAAGTCACCGATTTCTGCCTCGTTGCCGGCAAATGCGGTCATGCTTCTAATCATTTTTCACCTATAATTAACGGGCTCACGTACCAATAAACATCAAAATGGCTGAATACTACGATCCGCAAACTTATCCTAAAGAGTGGAACTACCTGCAAACCGGCACCATTATAGACCAGTATGTCATTGAGAGGGAGTTGGCGCACGGCGGCTTTAGTTCCGTTTATCTGGCCAGGCAATTAGCGGATCAGGTTCAGGTTGCCATTAAAGAATATCTGCCCCGAAAGTTTGCCCACCGAACCTGGAACAATGTGGTTGTCGCCAACAGCGAAGAAGACGCAGCCTTATTCAAGCGCGGCCGGGTATTGTTCTTTGAAGAGGCCAAGGTTTTATCAACATTAAAACACCCCAATATTGTCGAAGTGATCGGTTTTTTTAAAGCCAATTCCACCGTTTACATGGTGATGACTTACGATTACGGGGTTACGTTGGATAAGCTGTTGAGAGATAAAACCCTGCCTGTTTCCGAAGATTTTTTATTGCCCTTGTTCAGCTCTCTATTGGCGGGACTGGGGCATATTCATAGCCAGCAGTTTATCCATCTGGATATTAAACCCTCGAACATTCTGGTACGGCCGGGCAACGATGCGCTGTTGCTGGATTTTGGCGCGATTCAGAGCTATCCGAAATCGCATTTGGGCAAGCAGAGCAAGGTCTTGACCAAGGGCTACTCGCCGATAGAGCAGCATGATCTGAGCGCCCAACTGGGTCCGTGGACGGATATTTATGCGGTGGGCGCAAGCATGCGCAATTGCCTGGAGCTTAAAACGCCGGTTCCTGCCCAGGACAGGGCGCGGCAGGATACGCTGGTTCCCGCAGTCAAAGCGTTTAAACAAAAATTCCCGGAACATCTGCTGAAAGCCATCGACTGGGCGATGGAATTACAGCCGGGAAACCGCCCGCAGTCGGTTGCCGAGTTGCAACAGGCACTTGTTGGCAGTTAAAACTCACCACGAACGACTGCATGGATGCAGGAGGTAGAGCAACGCATGGAGCAGTTGCCGAGACACCAAGGACACGAAGAAAAACGTAATTATTCAGTACCTAGAGAAATGGAACACGGATAGATCGGATAGCTGCTGATTTAAAAGCGCAAACTCGACGCGGACTAAAAATCCGTTTAAATCTGCCCTATCCGTGTCATCCGTGTTCTATTAAGTATTGTAATAGTTAACTTCGAGTCCTTTTTGGTAAAAATCTCTTAGTTATTGTGTACCTTCCGTTAGTAAATTGAACAGTCGGACGCTGCGCTGTTCAGGTATACTGTTGGGTTTTTCATTTTAGCGGAACAACTATGAGACCAAGCGGACGTAACCCGGATCAACTAAGAGACATAAAATTTACCTGCGGCTTTACTAAACACGCAGAAGGCTCTGTCCTGGTTGAATTCGGCGATACCCGGGTGCTTTGCACCGCCAGTGTCGACCGGAGCGTCCCGCGCTTTCTTAAAGGCAAAGGCGAAGGCTGGATCACCGCCGAATACGGCATGTTGCCGCGTTCGACCCATACCCGGATGGGACGGGAAGCGAGCCACGGCAAACAGGGCGGGCGCACCCTCGAAATTCAGCGTTTGATCGGCCGGTCCTTGCGGGCCGCGATTGACTTGAAGGCATTGGGCGAGCATACCATCACCATCGATTGCGATGTGTTGCAGGCGGATGGCGGAACCCGTACCGCCTCGATTACCGGCGGTTTTGTCGCGCTGTCGCTGGCCGTGCAAAAGATGCTCAAACGCAAACAAATCAAGACCAACCCGTTGCACGGCCAGGTCGCCTCGGTTTCTGTGGGCATTTATAACGGCGTGCCGGTGCTGGATCTGGATTATGCGGAGGACAGCAATGCGGAAACCGATATGAATGTGGTGATGAACGATGCCGCGGCGTTTATTGAAGTGCAGGGTACGGCTGAGGGTCATGCATTCAGGAAAGAGGAGCTGGACGCGATGCTGGAGCTGGCAGGCAATGGCATCAAGGAATTACTGGAAAAACAACGACTCGCGATAGAAAATCATAAATGACCTTTTCGACCTTACAAAAAATCGTCCTGGCCAGCGGCAACCCCGGCAAGATCAGGGAAATCCAGGCGATACTGGCGGATCATCCGATCGTTCCGCAGTCCGCGTTTAATGTGATCGACGCGGACGAAACCGGCTCTACGTTCGTGGAAAACGCCATTATAAAAGCCAGGAATGCGGCATTGCATTGTCAATTGCCGGCCATAGCCGATGATTCGGGGCTGGTCGTTGACGCACTGAACGGCGCGCCGGGCGTGATTTCGGCCCGGTATGCAGGGGTCGGCGCCAGCGACCGGGACAATCTGGACAAGCTGTTGCGGGAACTTGAAGGCGTCCCGGATGAACTGCGCACGGCACGGTTTATCTGCGTGATGGTGTTTATGGAACATGCGCATGATCCTTGTCCTGTGATCGCCCAAGGCGTTTGGGAGGGCAGGATTCTGGATCATGCGATCGGCGAAAACGGCTTCGGTTACGACCCGGTATTCTGGGTGCCGGAGCAAAACTGCGCCTCGGCGGAATTACCGGCGGACGTTAAGAATTCGTTGAGTCACCGAGGGCAGGCGCTGAAGGCTTTAACGGCATTAATCAAGGCCAGGGAATCTGCTTAAAGAATTGTCCACGAAAAACACGAACAATTTCACAACACGATTATTTTGCTTTTTTTCGTGCCTTTCGTGATTTTCGTGGACTCTGTTTTTCTTACGGATCAGATTTTTAATGGAACGGCCTCTCCCTGAATTGTATTTTGATGAACACATTACTTCCCATCGCCAGCCGGTTTGCTAATGCCGTTACCGGGATAACCCCGCTCGGCAACGGCTTGATCAATGACACTTATCTGGTCACAACGCCATCATCCCGGTTTGTTCTGCAACGCATAAACCGCACGGTTTTTGCTGCGCCCGAGCAAATCATGGCCAATCTGACCACGCTTAATCGGCATCTAGCGCAAAAATCCGGCGCGCCGGTTAAACTGCAAATTCCGGAAATTTTAAAGACTAGAGATAACGATACGCTTTACCGGGATCAAAACGGCGATTGCTGGCGGGCGCTGAGCTTTATTGCCAATACCGAAAGCATTGAGACGATAGACACTATCGGCGACGCCGAGCAGGTCGGCTTTGCGCTGGGGCATTTTCATCGCCTAACCAGCGATCTTGACCCCTCGCTGTTGCATGACACCCTGCCCGGCTTTCATATAACGCCTGAATATTTAAAGCGTTACCATCAGGTAAGGCAGCAACTGGCCAGTCAGGAAGACCGTTATTGCGCCGGCTTCATCGCCCGGTTTCAGTCTATCGCCGATGATCTAGAAGCAGCCAAACAGCAGGGCTTGCTGCCTTTGCGGGTGATTCACGGCGATCCCAAATTAAACAATTT
>JBAQYH010000631.1:0-15458 GCA_049299935.1 Methylobacter sp.
GATCTATAAAGACCTGCGCGACTTCATCAAGCAACTGGAAAAACAGGGAGAGCTCAAGCGTATTACCGTTGAAGTCGATCCCTATCTGGAAATGACCGAAATTTGCGACCGCACCCTAAAACGGGGCGGTCCCGCGCTGCTATTTGAAAACCCCAAAGGCGCAAACATTCCGGTGCTGGCCAACCTGTTCGGCACGCCGCGCCGCGTCGCGATGGGCATGGGCGCGGAATCCGTCACCGAATTGCGCGGCATCGGCGAACTGCTGGCTTACCTGAAAGAACCCGAGCCGCCCAAAGGCATGAAAGACGCGTGGGAGAAATTCCCGGTGTTCAAGCAAGTGCTGAATATGGCGCCCAAAATAGTCAGCTCGCCGCCGTGCCAGGAACTGGTCCGGGAAGGCGATGAGATTGATCTTGGCGATTATCCTATCCAGACTTGCTGGCCGGAAGACGCCGCCCCCTTGATTACCTGGCCGCTGGTCATCACCAAAGGTCCGAACAAGGAACGGCAGAACCTTGGCATTTACCGAATGCAGGTCATTGGCAAAAACAAAGTCATCATGCGCTGGCTCGCGCACCGTGGCGGCGCACTGGATTTCAAGGAATTCCAGGCTGCCCATCCCGGCCAGCCGTTCCCGGTTTCCGTGGCCTTGGGCGCGGACCCAGCAACGATATTGGCCGCCGTCACGCCGGTGCCGGACTCGCTGTCCGAATACGCGTTCGCCGGCTTACTGCGCGGCAGCAAAACCGAAGTCGCCAAATCGCTGATTAACGATTTGCAGGTACCGGCCAGCGCCGAAATCGTGCTGGAAGGCTTTATCTATCCCGGCGAATTCGCGGCTGAAGGCCCTTACGGCGACCACACCGGCTATTACAACGAAGTCGCCGATTTTCCGGTATTCACGATCGAACGCATCACCCAGCGCCAGGCGCCGATCTATCACAGCACTTATACCGGCAGACCGCCCGACGAACCGGCCATCCTGGGCGTTGCGTTAAACGAAGTCTTCGTACCCATTTTGCAAAAGCAATTCCCTGAAATCGTCGATTTTTACCTGCCCCCGGAAGGCTGCTCATACCGCATGGCCGTGATCAGCATGAAAAAGCAGTACGCCGGTCACGCCAAACGCGTGATGCTGGGCATTTGGTCATTCCTGCGCCAATTCATGTACACCAAGTTTGTGATCGTCGTCGATGACGATGTCGATGTCCGCAACTGGCAGGACGTAATCTGGGCAATGACCACCCGCATGGACCCCGCCAGGGATTTGACCATACTGGAAAACACGCCGATCGATTATCTCGATTTCGCCTCGCCGGTTTCAGGCTTAGGCTCCAAAGTGGGATTCGACGCGACCAATAAATGGCCTGGGGAAACCAACCGGGAATGGGGCAGGACTATCGTGATGTCGCCGGAGGTGGTCAAGAGAGTGGATGAGATGTGGGATACGTTGTTTTAGCTCAATATATCAGTAAATTTTCTGCCAACAGAAAAAAGGCAGTAGCTTGCGACCAAAATTAGCCTCTTCTTTTTTCGCAGCCTAAGAACATTAGCTATTAAGGAAATGATTCATGACGCAAATCAATCAGCATATTCGGGAATTCCTTTCTTACTATTGTGGATTAAACACACCTCCCGAATATGCAGTATTAATTAAAGGGCTGTGGGGTACTGGCAAAACTTGGTTTATTCAAGATTATTTAGAAAAACTGAAACAAGAAGGCCAAGATCACTTGTATGTAAGCCTATATGGAGTTACATCATTTGAAGATATTGAAAGTGATTTTTTTCGACAGCTGCACCCATTACTCTCTTCGAAAAGTGCAAAGCTGTTGGGAAAACTAGCAAAAGGAATGGTTAAGGCAACGATAAAAGTTGATCTTGATGATGACGGACAATCCGATGGAACAATCACAGCAGGGGTTCCCAACGATAAACTGGTTGAATCTTTAAAGCGCTCCGAAGGTCGAGTGTTAGTATTTGATGACATTGAGCGATGTGCCATTCCCATATGCGATCTACTTGGATACATCAACCAATTTGTCGAGCACAATGAGTTCAAGGCCATCCTCATCGCCAATGAACACGAGATCGTTGAACGAGAAGAAAAAAGTGAACTTCATTTTCAAGCATATAGGCGCATTAAAGAGAAATTGGTTGGAAAAACTTTTGAGATAGAGCCCGACCTTGCTCCAGCCCTGACCCATTTTGTTGATCAGCTTCAATGCGAGAAAACAAGGTCTACGATCAATGAAAATAAAACACTCGTTGCCCAACTCTATAACAGTTCGAAATATAAGAACCTCAGAACATTGAGAAATGCATTGTGGGATTTTGATAGGTTGTTCGCCAAGCTTTCTTCCAAAATTACAGAAAATAAACCGCTCGTTTCTCACCTTCTACAGCTGTTCCTTATATATTCTTTTGAAATAATGAGCGGCACTATTTTTCCAGAGAACATCTCAATATTTAGAAGTAGCTTGTATTCTTCGCTAGGCCGCAAAAACGGTGAGATCAACCCTGACCAAAAATACATAGATATAAAGGGGAAGTATAGTGGTGTTGATTTTAATGATATGCTCTTTGACGGGTCGATTTGGCAGTCAGTACTTGCCAACGGCATTATTCCATTAGCAGAAATTGAAGAAGCTATTTTTAATAGCCGGTACTTCCAATCTCAAAACCAGCCGAATTGGGTTCGCCTTTGGCACGCAAGAGATTTAGAGGACGATGAGTTTGAAACAGTTCTTTCCGCGGTGGAAGTCGACTGGGAAACCAAGGCCTACAAGGAAGTAGGCATTGTTAAGCACATAGCCGGGTTATTGCTGTGGTTTTCTGACTATGGTCTATACAAAAATAGCAAAGCTCAGATTCTTGAGTATTCCAAGTCATACGTAGATCACCTCAAAGAGCAAGGGTGCCTTATGGCAATAGCCAGTCACGTAGCCCCCATTGGATGGGCTGGTCTTGGTTTCCACTCCGAAAACGAAGAAATATTCATAGAACTCTGCAAGTATGTAAAAGAAAAAGAGGAAACAGCCTTACTTGAAAGCTACGCAATTGAAGCAAAGTCGTTGATTACAATGATGAAGGAAGAACCGGACAAATTTCTTAGGTCTCTAGTTCTTTGCAATCACCCTGATAATAGGTTCTACGACGTTCCAATTTTTGAATATATTACGCCATCGGACTTTGTCTTCACTTTCATGGAACTTACCCCGAGTCAGCGTAGGACTGTTGCCTATGTTTTCGAAGAAAGATATAAATTTGAGCAATTTAACAGTAAGCTTGTGGGCGAGCTATCTTGCTTAAAGGAAATTATGTCGCTTCTGAAGAAGACACAAGCCGAACGTCAGGGAAAAATGAGCGCTCACACCATTGGTATAGTTATCGATAAGTATTTAACCAACGCCGTAAAAAAATTAGAGGGTATCGCCATTAATGCCTAACCCTTCATTCACTGAATGCCAAACTAACTTCCCAGAAAAAATCACGACCAATCATAACTGCAAAAACAAACCTTGCCGCATTACGCCAAGCGTAATATTATTTTACGCATGATTAAATCGTTCCGCTGTAAAGATACTCAAGCCTTGTTTGAAGGACAATCGCCCAAGCAGTTCCGTGCATTGCAAAACGTGGCAGAACGTAAACTCGCGCAATTGCATAATGCGGCCACATTGGCGTTTTTGCAAAGTCCGCCCGGCAATCGGTTTGAGCCTTTGAAAGGCGACCGCTTAGGCCAATACAGCATTCGTATTAACGATCAATGGCGTGTCTGTTTCCACTGGGCGGACGGAGATGCCTTTGATGTTGAAATTGTCGATTACCACTGAGGAGAAAAAACCATGATAAATAACGGCATGCGCCCCATTCACCCCGGCGAAATTCTGCGTGAAGACTATCTGGTTCCGCTTGGCCTGAGCGTAAACGCATTGGCTAATGCTCTGCACGTTCCTGCTACTCGCCTACACGAAATTGTCAAAGAACGCCGTTCCATTACGCCCGATACCGCACTGCGCTTGGCGCGTTACTTCGGTGGCGACGCCCAATCCTGGATGAATTTGCAAACCGCTTACGATTTGCGGGTGGCTGAGCAACAAGCCTTACCCGTTATTGAGCGGGAAGTTTTGCCACGCGAGGCGGCCTAACTCTCATCCTTATAACTTCAGCCAATCTTATCAAGAATAAGCCTCCCCGCCGCTGTCGCCTGCTTTCGCCATTGCCGCCAGTAATTTTCTGATTGCTGCTGACGCAAACAGCGCAAGTAACGCACCCTTTGAGCCGAACTAAGATGTTCGTGAATCAGCGGCATCAAACCGTCTTCGATATTGTAGGCGGGTTTTTCGGGGGCAAGACAAACAGGGACGATGCAGTCCAGCGGTAAACTCAAATCGTGGACCATCGCGTCACAAGCCTGTCGAATGCTGTGTGCTTTGGCGTTGTCCGGTTGCTGGATATTGTAAGGGGGATTCCATTCACGGACCGGACGTAAACGGTCGCAATGCGTAGCCACCGCAATGATAACCGGCAGGGCTTGATTGGGGCATTGTTCTTGAAAATAGCGGCGAATAGCATTCAGTTGCTCTGTATCGACTTGGCGGGCGGCTTGCGCGGCATTGCAAACCATTAAAATCACATCGACCTTTGCCCATTCTCGCTTTAATGCCTCAGGCGCTTGGCCGTGCATTAAACCGCCGTAACCGGCGCTGTCCAGTATGATGGCTTGTTGCAGGCCATCGCGTTCGAGCAGGTAAGGGGTAATTTCCGAGGTGGTGGGCAAGATGCCTTCCGCGCTTTTTATTTCGCCAAATAACGCGTTAATCAAACTGGATTTTCCGCTGCTGACTTGGCCTAAAACAAGCAGCCGTAGCGGCTCTATCGACTGGTCATGCGCTTTACTTTCCGCAATATCTTGTTTTGAGGCGGCGGTTAATACCTCGGTCGGCACAATATCGTCCAAGGTTAATTGACCGCTGTAGAGTTGAATCGCGTAATAGCCGAGCTTGTTAATATAAGCGCTGATCAGGCGTTGCGATATTTCGTTGGTAACGGTATTTAGCCCTTTGCCGATCAATATACTGCGCGCTTTAGCCAGCGCCGCACCCGCCCAATTAAATAGCCAATTCCCGACATCGAAAACCGATTTAAGTTTATTCAAGATATCGACCGCCTGCTTGGCGCGCAATAAATCGCCGACTCTGACCGCATGGCTGCCCGGAATTTTGTCTAATACGTCGTGCTGAATATCCTCACAGACCAACACAATCAGTTTCAACAGGTACGGCAACGGAAATTCTAAGATCGGGTATCTGGAATCGGCATGGAAGTGCCTCGCAACCATCGTTAATACTTCATTGGTCAGTTTTAAGGCTTTGCCTGGGTCCGTCAATAAATCCGCTTCTGTTTGCCAGCGTTCGGTTAATGGCTTGAGTTCCTGCCACGCCAGTTGGGCTTTGTCAGGCCAGTTTGGATTAGGCTCAATCTCGATGGGTTCTACAAACAGCGGCTTTGTACTGCGCCTGCGCCAGTGCAGCAGAGCATAGACAAGCGCAATGTTGGCCGACAAGATGCCCAAGCCCTGATAAAGCCAACCCTGTTGCCATAACCAGTAACCGCCTAAGCCGATTAACGCCAGCCAAGGTATTAAAAACACCACCGCCAGCATAATTCCAAAGCGCGTTACAGACACAGACATAAGCTAGGTTTCCTTGTTTTTGAGCAATTGACGCGCGTGGCTGAAGGCTTCGTCGTAAGCCTGTTTTAACGTCGCATGGTCGGGTAAAGCGCCTCGCTTAACGCCATGCAAATACACGCAAAAAGCTTTGCCCAGCGCATAGGTCATCGCTCCCGAATAAACGCCCGCCACCGCCGAACCGTAAACGGGGACAAATTTCAGCAGTTCCCGCCCCAATAACCCGATACCGACACTGACGCCGACGAGGCTGGTAAATTCGGCATAAAGTCTGCGGGTCAGCTCCAGGCCATAAATTGAAGCGATGCTATGAAACAGTTTGGCCTGCACGGCCAGCACTAACGGCAAACCTGCCAGGGGAATCGCGCCCATGCCGACATTCAGTACCGCGTAACCGATCAGGTGCGGATGAGCTTGCCTGGCATGAAAATCCAGCAATTCTTTATGCTGTTCGGTACCGCGCAATAGGCCGATCACACCGGCAGGCAACACGCTTTCAATGGTGCTCCATAATGCATCCAGCCCGTAATCGACAGGCTTAAAACCGTCTTCCGGCAGCGTGAAATCGACCGGCACAAAATGCACCGGTACCGGCTTAAACCAGTCGCGCTGATGTAACAGCACTTGCGCCAAAGCATGAGGCACTTGCGGCGGAAAGGGTATTTGTTGATAAGGATATGGTTGAATATGCTCGGCATCGCCGGCATAGCCTTCGTGCAAGGCGGTTTGCACCACGATGATAGGCCAATCCGGGTGCTGCTTATGAATGGTCAATACCGTATCGACCACCTCCGCCTGATTCATGTCCAAAGCACGGAGCACCACGACTAGCAAATGCGCTTGATTGGCACACCAGGTTAAGTCTTCGCCGGGATCATAAGCGGTTTCGCCCAAGCCCCGCGTATCGATGAAACGCATCATCGGATGGCTGGATGACGGAAAATCGTAAAACCGCGAGCGTTTAGTGCAAGCCTGGAAGCCATTGCCGATTTCCGCCGCATCGCTGCCGGTTAATGCCCGAATCAGGGAGGTCTTACCGGATTGTGTTTTGCCCAGCAGCCAAAAAACGGGAATCGGCAAGCGTTGCTTAACCTCGTTTATTTTGGATTCTATGCCGGTCGCTTTGGGGCTAAACAGCGCATCGCCTAAACCTTTCCACGTCCAACTGCCGATGATATTCATAGGATTAGATAAAACTTTGCGGGCTTAATGTGATAATTGTCATGCCGAATTCAAGCATGGGTTATCTCCATAAAGTAACTTGGCTTGTAGGGACTTCAGTTAATTCAAAAACCGTCGTTCCGGCAGGAATTGCCGAGGCCTAGATGCCATAGATGGCAGGCTGATTCACCTCTCTGTGACCTGGATACCTGCACCCGTTAGAGCGCGTTTAAAATTCGGTTTTTTGAATCTCCTCACTCCAACTCTCTCGGCAACTGCTCCTGCGTTGCTCTATCTCCTGCATCCGTGCAGTCGTCCAGCAGGAGAGGGGGGCAAAGATGCCGAATTTTGATGTGTGATGAGATAACTTCGTGTTCTTCGTGGTGAATAATTTTTTTTACCAGACTATCAGGATATTGAATCAATCCGGCTGACAATCTCGCTGGATGCCAGCTCCAAGCCTTGCTTATAACATTCGCTGGCCCTGTCTTTATCGCCTTGTGCAGACAGCAAGTCGCCGAATAGTTGATAAGCCGACACGGTAGGCTCTATTGATAGGCTCTTGGTCAGGTAAGTTGCCGCTTTTTGGTTATCGCCGCATTTCATGCTCAACTTGCCCAGCACGGTCAGGAACACGGCATCCCTAGGATGCATCGGCAACCACTGCTCAGCTGTTTCCAGCTGTCTTGCGACATCGATCGACGGGACATTGCCGAACAACACCACCAGCGTGTGATCCCAGCTTGTCGACAAGGCTCTGGACAAACCGCCTTCGACCTTGGCGCCCGCTCCTGCATCAATCATCGCGGCAAAATAGATCGCCGAAACGCCTTTCATGTTTCTGATGTAATCGGGAATTTCCGACCATAACGAGTCAATTTCATCAGCGCTGCCCCGCTCGGCCGCCTGCTTTAACAATTTGCTGTATGCTTCGGTCTCCAGCAGTTTTATCTCGGTTTCCATCAACACCTTATTGTTGTTCAATGACGGAATCAGCTTGCGGACGCCTTCCCAATCACCGGCTTGCTGGTAGGCTTGATGCAATAGCTTTAAAACGGTGGCGTGTGTGGGATCGATGGACTGAAGGCGCGTCAGCGTTTCCAGAGCCTGCTCGAACTGTTTTTCCGATAAATGCAGTTCCGCCTGAGTCAGGCCTATCGCCACATCGGAACCCGGCGCCTGGTCGGCGGCTTTTTTCAGGTATTCATCCCTTTTGTCGTACGCGCCACGGGATTGTGCGGCTCTGGCTGCGGTCAAATAATGGATCAACGGCGCGCCGCTGTGCGAGGCGTGTTTGATCAATACTTTTTCGGCTTTTTCCCAGTTGCCTTCGGCAGAATCGACCAGGCCTGCAATCAGGGCTTCCTGGGATCGGTTGAATTTGATGCTTTTGCCGCGATTCTTGATTTGACCCGGCAATCTGAGCAGCCAGCCTAAGAACCTGAAAAAGATATAGAGCACAAAAAATCCCATGATCAGGCCGACCGCAAAAACGACTAGCGATGTTTCCATGGACCAATAGCCGATGCCGATCAGCACATAGCCGGGATTCTCGAATCCGCCCAGCCATTTATAGGCAAAAAACGCGGCGGCAACGGCAACAAGGAGTGAACCCAGAAAATACATTATATTTTTCATCATGTACTCTCTGGATTATTGTGCGGCAGGTGCCGCTTCAACCGGCTTTGACGGCTCAGCCGGAGGTGCTGTCTCGGGTCGAATCGGTTCCTTACCGATTTCGACACTTCCGCCATCCTTGGCAGTCGTTGGTTTTTCGGCTTCAACTGGAGGCACGGCCTCCCCCGACTTTGTTGCTTCAACAGGCTTTACTGTTTCAACCGGTTTGGCTTTTTCAGCAGCTTTTTCAGCGGGCGGCATAGCTTTATCGGCTTCCAGCCTCAGTTTGGTAATATCCCTGAGCATTTTCAACGACAGGCTGATGTCGGGGAAATGGCTGCGAATTTTAATGGCGCTAAACCGGTCCAGCTCGGCCATGAAACTGCCGGTATCTTCATTCTTGGCGAAATTTTTCTCGGTCCATTTTTTTGCATCGGCCAAACTGGATTGATAAAGCTGCTCGTTTTGCTGGACCAGGGCGATTTTGACCATTTCCAGCTTTACTCTTAACTGCTCGCGAATAAACTGGGCTTGTTCCGGCGTTAATATTTCCTTGATCGGATGTTCGGTGTGCCTGATGGTCACCATGCCCTCCAGCTGATCGAGCAGGTTTTGACCTTCCTTATCCTTGGCTTCCTGCTCCGGTTTGGGTTCAGTCAATGTCTTTCCGGTATAAGGCAGATACAAGGCTAATTTATCGACCTGGTCTTGCAGTGCTTGAATCGAAGCATACATACCGACAATATCGGCCACCGCAACATTACGAATGGCGGTGATATCCTTGGCGATTTGTTCGCGTATTTTAAACGCCCCGGCATCCCCGCTTTCTCTGAGGCGTTGATCCGCGGCTTCCAGCGCTTCGCGGGTGGTATTGACGTCGCCCATTAAATACAGGCGTTGATTGGCGACACTTAACAGGTATTCCGCATCGGCAATTAACCAGTCGCCGCGGGTCTTGCCTAATTGGCGCTGTACCTGCGAAATGGCGCTATTTAATTCGTTCCGCGTGCTGTCCAGTTTTTCGTTATGCAACTGGGAAAAGTCCGCCAGGGTTTTGGTAAAATGGGTGTCTTTCCCGGCGACATTAGTTTCTACGGTTGCCAGCTGGGATTGAATGGCGGCAAGTTGCGCCTGATAACCGCTAATCTGTTTTGACAACTCGATGAGCTGCATATCGCCCTTATTAACTTCCCCGCCTAAACTATCCTGCTGAGAGCGCAATTGCTGAAAAAGGTAAAAACCGCCGCCTGCCAAACTGATAATAATGAGCAGCATAATGATGCCAAACCAGAGTCCGCTACGCGACTTGCGAGCGTTGCTATTTTCGCTCACATTCTGTTCTTGTTGTTCACTCACTTCGGCCACACTATTCCCCTGTCACACTCGTTATTACTGTCTCAAGAATTGCTGTATCGATTGGACTATCCGTCACAGTAATTCGATTAAATCCCATATCGGCGGCTAAACACCTGATTCTATCGCTGACTACTACCAAAGGTATTAATGACAATAGCTTATTATTTTTTTCACCCAGCATTAAACTTAAGTTTTGCAACGCTTCGGCACTGGTGACTGTAATGACATCCAAGCGGTGCTGCTCCAGCAACTCGTCAACCGGTGAGCTATCAATTTCAGGAATTACTCTTTTATATACTTCCAGATAATCAACTTCTGCGCCTCTGCTGCGCAACGTAGTTGCCAGCTGTTCACGTCCGCCCTCACCGCGAACGATCAAAACATTCTGTCCTTCGACTTGCTGTAACTCCGGCATCGCCAGCAACGCTTCGCTGTTATATCCCTGTTCGGGCACCAAATCGACGGGTAAGCCGGCCTTTTTCATGGCTTGCGCCGTTGCCTGCCCCACTGCGGCAAATCCCCCCAATCCCCCCCTTTGCAAAAGGGGGGCTAGGGGGGATTTCGTGCGGGCTATTTTGCCACCATTCGCCTTTAGAGCAAAATTTACTGCATTGGCACTGATAAAAATAACCCATTGAAACCTGTCCAGATTCGCCAGCGTATTTTTTATCTCGTCGGCATCATCCCTAGAAACAATCTCCAGCGTCGGGAACCGAACGGCTATTCCGCCTTGCTGTTCGATTAAACGGCTCAGGTTTTCCGCCTGATGCTCAGGCCGCGTCACTAAAACATGGGCGCCGTTCAAAGCCATGTTTATCCAAACAGCGCTTGCAGAATTTTATCCGCGCCTTGAGCCAGCAAGTCTTCAGCAATCGTTTTGCCGATGGCTTCCGCTTCGTCCAGACCACCGGTCCGTTCGGCCCTGTATATCACGCTGCCGTCAGGGCTGCCGACCAGTCCGCGCATGAACAATTGCTCACCCCGCACCTGTGCAAATCCGGCAATCGGCACTTGGCAGCCGCCATTCAAACGCGCGTTCATCGCTCTTTCTGCGGTCACGCACAACCCGGTTTCGCTATCGTGCAACACAGCCAGCATCTCGTTGATTTCCAGATCGTCACTCCGGCATTCTATACCGATAGCGCCCTGGCCGCTCGCGGGCAGACTGACCTCGGCACCCAGACACTGGGTAATGCGCTCAGCCATGCCCAATCTCTTCAAACCGGCCGACGCCAGGATAACGGCATCGTATTCGCCGCTATCCAGCTTGGACAGGCGGGTATTGACATTCCCCCTTAATGACAATATTTCCGCATCGGGGTACAACTCTTTAATCTGGCATTGCCTGCGCAAGCTGGACGTGCCGATTCTGGCGTTGGCCGGCAAATCATGTAACGTCGCATAATGATTGGAGACAAAAGCATCGGTCGGGTCTTCGCGGGTTAAAATGGCCGCCAAATGCAAGCCGTCCGGAAACTCTACCGGCACATCTTTCATCGAATGCACGGCAATATCGGCCGAACCTTCCAGCATGCCCTGCTCCAGTTCTTTGACAAACAAGCCTTTGCCGCCAATCTTGGCTAAAGGCGCATCAAGGATCTTATCGCCCTGGGTGGTCATTTTAACCAGTTCGGTCCTGCATCCTGGGAATGTCCGTTCCAAACGTTCTGCAACGTGCTCTGCCTGCCACAACGCCAAAGGACTCCTTCGCGTTGCAATACGGATAATTTTTTCAGTCAAAAGAACACCATTCATTTTCAACAATAAATGATCTTATTGTAACCCGTGTGAGTTGATGAAGGTTAATCGAACTTTAATTCTTTGCCTACAGGGATGTAGGCAAGGGGCGTGAGCTTGGAGCGGAAGCTTTGCCTACAGGGCGTGAGGTGGGAGCGGAAGCTTTGCCTAGCGGAATACAGGTAAGGAGCGTTAGCAGGAGTGTAAGCTTTCGCTGTATAATTTGACACAACAGTCCACTTATAATGAAGCCACCATGACCAACGTTAATTCCGACAAACTTTCCAGCGCCCGCTTTGCCCAGGCAACCGATGCCTTTGTAGAGGTATTTACCGCCTCTGTCGATTTTGACCAGCGTATGGCGCAGCAAGATATTGAAGGCTCAATCGCCCATGCCAAAATGCTTTGTTCTTGCGGCATTCTGACCGAGCAGGAACGCGACGCTATTATTGACGGCCTGACCCAAATCAGCCGGGAAATCATTGAGGGTGAATTCGTCTGGTCGATCAAGCAGGAAGATGTTCATATGAACATCGAAGCTCGTCTGACCGACTTAATCGGCATTGCCGGAAAAAAATTGCATACCGGACGCTCCCGTAATGATCAGGTGGCGACGGATATTCGCCTATACCTGCGCAGTGAAATCAATCAGATTTTAGG
Organism: Methylobacter sp.; assembly: GCA_049299935.1. GTDB lineage: Bacteria > Pseudomonadota > Gammaproteobacteria > Methylococcales > Methylomonadaceae > Methylobacter_A. The sequence goes on from JBAQYH010000631.1 coordinate 12,227, forward strand.
CCAGCTCACCCGCCTGCAAACAGCCATTCTGGATTTGGCGGAGCAACATACCGACACCATCATGCCGGGATTCACGCATTTGCAGGTCGCCCAGCCGGTCACTTTCGGCCATCACCTGATGGCCTGGTTCGAAATGCTCAGCCGTGACCGGGAAAGACTCCAGGATTGCTGCAAGCGCCTCAACGTCATGCCTTTGGGAGCTGCCGCATTAGCCGGAACCAGTTACCCGATTGACCGCCAGATGACGTCCGATTTGCTCGGCTTTAGCCGACCGTCGGCCAACTCGCTGGACTCGGTCAGTGACCGTGATTTTGCGATTGAGTTTGCGGCAGCCGGCAGCTTGATCATGATGCATTTATCGCGCTTTTCCGAAGAACTAATCTTGTGGTCCAGCGCCCAGTTTGACTTTATCGAGATGCCCGATGCCTTTTGCACCGGCTCCTCGATCATGCCGCAGAAAAAAAACCCCGACGTACCCGAGCTGGTGCGCGGCAAATCAGGCCGGGTCACCGGCCACTTGGTTTCGCTGCTGATGCTGATGAAAAGCCAGCCGCTGGCCTACAACAAAGACAATCAGGAAGACAAGGAACCGCTTTTCGATACTGCCGACACTCTCATCAACTGCCTGCGAGCCTATGCTGACATGGTTCCTCATATCGAAGCTAAAAAAACCAATATGTACAACTCGGCCAAACGCGGCTTTGCCACGGCGACCGATCTTGCCGATTACCTGGTGCGCAAAGGCATGGCGTTTCGCGATGCGCATGAAGTCGTGGGGCTGGCAGTGCGCTTAGGGATAGAAAGCCAACGTGACTTATCGGAATTATCCCTGTCGGAACTACAGCATTTTTCAAACTTGATTACCGATGATGTGTTTGATTATTTAACCTTGGAAGGCTCCGTCGCGGCTCGCAAGCACATTGGCGGCACGGCTCCCGATACAGTCAGGCTCGCGATCCAAACGGCACGGCAAGCTTTCGATTCCTTGGCAACCGCCCCTGCGCGCCTGTAAGAAAAACATAACTTCAGCCTAAAAAATATCGCTTTCATATGACTAGACTGCACCCAGAGTCCGCCATTCATTTAGGCTCGCCCGGCGAAGAAATCAGCATACAAGACCTTCAAACGATCAAACACCGCTTTAAACGTTTAAATCAGCTTCGTAAGCAGCGCGTTCAAGAGTTTCTACAGCCTCGTCAGCAGGCATTTTTAGATTTATTGCCGTTGCTTTTTCATTGCAACCACCCCATGTTACCGGGGTTTGTTTCCTCGACGACCCCGGCTGGAATACCTGAATACAATCCCGACATCCAGACAATAAATGCTGCCAAGCTACTTGCAAAAAACTTCAACTATACCCGCGCAGCATCACACGTTTATCCAATTGAAGGATTGTTTTTAATGGGCAGTGTCGGCAGCATTGCATTTTCCAAAACCAGCGACATGGATATTTGGCTGTGCCATCAATCCGACTTGCTACCCGGCGCCATTGACGAGCTGCAAAAAAAAGCGACTGCTATTGAGAATTGGGCCGCATCATTAGGACTGGAAGTCCATTTTTTCCTAATGGACAGCAAACAATTCCGGCTCGGTCAAAACACGCCGATTTCCACAGAAAGCAGCGGTCAAACACAGCACTACCTGTTGCTTGAAGAATTCTACCGTACGGCGATTTACATCGCTGGAAAAAGCCCGGCATGGTGGCTGGTACCGCCTCATGAAGAAGGCAACTACGCGCGTTATATCAAGCACTTGGTAGACAACCTGTTCATTCCCGAGCACGAACTTATCGATTTTGGCGGTTTCGATGCCGTCCCGGCCGAAGAATTTACCAGCGCAACTCTTTGGCATCTTTACAAAGCATTGCACTCGCCGCACAAATCGCTGCTGAAATTGTTATTAATGGAATGCTATGCCAGCGAGTATCCTCGGACTGAATGGCTTTGCCAGGATATAAAAAAGGCCGTTTATCAAGGCAACTATATGACGACCGATCTCGACCCGTATTTGCTCATTTACCAAAAGGTCGAGAAATATCTGCAACAAGCGCATAGCCACGGAAGGTTAGCCTTGGCCCGTCAATGCTTTTATTTAAAAGTAATGGGCTCATCCGACAACACCATGGACTCCCAGACCAGAGCCACCCGTGAGAAATATATGCACTATATTGCTGAACAATGGAATTGGCCTGCATCCACTATCGATAACTTAAAACATCTGCGACTCTGGAATATAAAAAAAGCAACGTCGGAACATGCCGTTATTTTGCAGCAACTGACTCACTGCTACCGGATGATCATGGGATTCGCCAGGGACCATGTCGACCAAAACCAGGAAAACAGTGACGACTTGAAATTGATAGGCAGAAAACTGCATTCATTTTTGGAAAAAAAACCAGGCAAGATAGAAATCATTACCACGCGGTCAGAAGTTCACTCAAAAGAAAACACATTGTCTATCGTAGAAAGCAGCCTTCCCGGCGGCAACGATGGCTGGGCTTTGTATCTAAAAAACGTACAAATGACTAACGCCGCAGATTTTGAACCCATACAAAAATGCCGGACCTTAATTGAAATTCTTTGCTGGCTGGTCATAAACGGACTCTATTACAAGCAACTGCAACTCCAATTCAGTTCGCATTCACTCAAAATGCCGAATGAAGAGCTGCATTCAACCCTGATGCAGATCAGTCTTTTTTTAGCCCAGAACTTTAACTACGACACGCCGCTGGAGGCCTATCAAATCCTCAAAGCCCCGCTGAATTCATTGATTCTTATAAACATGGGAATCTCAGATGACGCCGGCTTGTGCGTTATGAGTGAACGTTCCGATGCGCTAAGTTACGGCATGAGCCGTCAGTGTTTTATTCATACTGTTAACAGGATTTCACTATCCAGCTGGAGCGAAATCACAACCAGCCAGGATGACGGCATAGAAGGCCTGTTTAACTGTTTAACTGACATCATCAATAGCCATAAAAAACCGCTATCACCGAACAACGTAAAATTTATTTGCCACACTCCAGCTCGGGCCAAAGGAATTATCCTCCGCGTTGAAGCGGTATTTAACACTTTGGTTAAACTTTTTTCCAAACATCACAACAATCGTTCCCCTCGGTATATTTTACCCGGCGGAACCTCGTTTTACGTCTTCCAATCCATTAATAAAACCCTTAGTTACAAAGGGCTGGCAACAAGAAAATTGCTTTTAAATGAATTAGCCAGCCCTCAGG
>JBAQYH010000632.1:0-2060 GCA_049299935.1 Methylobacter sp.
GGCATGTCGCTTTATTAGCTTCGGCCTCTATACCAAGCATCAAACCAGCACTTGGCGCGTCTCCTCAAAAAAACGGTGGATTTGTTGCTCTATCCGCAGATCGATCATCACCTCGGGCCGCTTGCCATTCGGACAAGCTAGTCGTGGCGTCGTTCCGAACAGGCGGCAGATCAGCGGGCGCTCGGCGTAGACCTGGCATCCCGTGTCGCCCAGGTGGGGGCAGCTCAGAGCGGCCAATGCCGCCTCATGCTCCTCGTCGCTTTTGACGGGAAGCATAGCCATCTCATCGCTACAAGCGGTCACCGGCCCGCAGCAATCGCTGCAACCGGGCTTGCAATTGAATGAAGGAATGCGCTCCCGGAAAAACCGGATTTTTTGCCTATTTTTAGTCATCGATTGTGCAAGCGTGAGCTTGGCGGTCAGCGCGCTTTGGCTGTGTGCCATGAGTGAGGACAAAACAAAAGGGGCTAGATTTTCGCCTAGCCCCTTGTTTTTTTATTGGTGGCTGTGTCAGATTTGAACTGACGACCTACGGATTATGAGCCCTATCCAATAGCCACCATTATACGACTATATCAAGCATTACAATCGGTTGATTTTCATTATCCGCCATTTCTTCAACTACCCTCATTAAATAACGGATTTAATTTTTTTGGGCACGCCGATGACGAGGTGTTCCTCGCTCCAGTCGAACGGGAAGGCTTCGCCCGGTTCGAATTTGAGCGGTGTGTAGGCTTTGGCCGCAGCCGCTCCGCCTTCCGACCGGAAACCGCCGGATAAACTCCGTCACGCGGCTATAGTCGCCCGTAAAACCGGCCACTTTGATTTCGTCAAACAGTTTCAGGGCGCTACGCTGGTCGCGTTTCGACGGTGGGCATCCGTTTCCAGCGCTTTGATGAGTTGCGCCGCACACGGCGCAATCTTGTTGTCGTGATGCTGAAGCCGGTATGGCGGCTCAACGCCTTCCGGCGTGTTCAGCCACCGTTTTACGGTGTTCCGGCTGTGACCGGTCTTCTTCGCAATCTCGGACAGCAAAATGCCGTCCATCATAACCCATCGCTCCTCGGCGCACAGTTGAGAGAATGGAAGCCATGCGCTCTTTCCTCTATAATGCTACTTTTCGGTAGGCGGGAAGTTGTGGGATTTCGCGCCGAAATCCAGAAACGCTGACCTTTAGATTAACTTGCGTCGCGTGTGTGAATTTAATAATCCACAGTTTTTTCAATTGAATGGGTTTGAAATCAGCATTCGACGTTAAATTTCAGGTTATGTGCGCGCCGGTTTTGCGCAAAAAATGCCCAAGTGGTGGAATTGGTAGACACACCAGATTTAGGTTCTGGCGCCGCGAGGCGTGGGGGTTCGAGTCCCTTCTTGGGCACCATAAAGTAGTATTGTTTGATTCTCCATCAAGCAAATATCGTCAAATCAAACAGTTGGCGCGTTGGTCATAATATAGATTGGCGCGCCAAACTGCAATTAATACACTGTAACTTCCCACGAATTCCCCAAGGGTTCCCCATGGTGGCATCCATCACAAAACACAAATCAGGCTTTCTGGCGCAGGTCTATGTAAAAGGCGTGAGAGATTCCAGCATTTTCCGCACAAAGCGCGAGGTTGAGGCATGGTCAGCAGCGAGGGAAGCCGAGCTGCGCAGCACGGCGGCGACGGTTCCTGGAGACAAACATACACTGATGCTGTTCTTTGATCTTCTCGGATGCCAGCGTCGGGCCGAAATCCCGATAATCCTAAGCCGGACGAGCCGGAACCAAAAAGGATAAAGCATTACCAACCATCATCAGCCTGTTGATGGAGGTTAAAATGTTACAGCCATTAACCGAACGCCACAAAGACGATTTGTTGGGCGTTCTTTCCTGTTTTGACCGGATAGTCATTACAGGCACATTGCCTGGAGCTTGTTACGCGAAAGGGATGACGAGTTATTTGTACTTCAAAAACATAAAGATATTCGACTACGCGAAAGAACTCGCCGACCCCATGCGCAACCAGCTCAGGGAGAATGCGCATGAATTGGCGAAGAAGCACGGCATAACCATTGAAC
>JBAQYH010000633.1:0-4452 GCA_049299935.1 Methylobacter sp.
AAGCTGGGGCGTGTGGTTACCGCGCCTACGTTAATATCTTCAACATGGCGGCGCACGATTTCGACAACCAGCAGGTCAAGTTCAAGATCGGTTTTGCCCATGGCCTTGAGCGGAAATTGGCAGGGAAATTCTAAAAGGGTTTCTTCACTCATGATGGGATTGCTTGTAAGCCTGGAATAATTGATTCATAGCTTTCCATATGGGGCCGGGTTTGCCGTTTGCAATGGTTTCATTATCAAGTTGCACAACCGGTACGATTTCCCGTGTAGAGCTGGTTAACCAGATTTCGCTGGCTGTTTGCAAGGCATCCAGTGAAATGATGTCTTCGCTGTAGGGGATGTTGTTTTGTCTGGCGAGTTCCAGGATGACATTGCGGGTAATGCCGGGCAATATTTCGTGCCCGATGGGTGGCGTAATCAAGATGCCGTCAATCACAGCAAAGATATTGCTGGCGGCGCCTTCGGTCACATAACCGTCTTTGACCAGGATGGCTTCGGCGCAGCCCTTTTCTACCGCCTCTTGTCTGAGCAGGATATTGGCCAGCAGCGTGGTGGCTTTGACGTTGCACAGCTCCCAACGGCTGTCATCGACGCTGAGGGCTTTTACGCCTGCGTCCAGGCCTGCAAAAGGCACGATGTCCGAGCACATCGCGAACACGGTGGGCGTAATATTTTCCGGGAAAGCGTGGTCTCTTTTGGGGCCGACGCCGCGGGTAATTTGCAGGTAAATAGACTGATCCCGGCTTGCATCCAGTAAAGGCGTCAGGATTTCCAGCCATTGCGTCCGGTCATGCGGATTGGTCAGGCGAACGGAGGACAGGCTGTTTTCCAGCCGCTCCATGTGTTCCTGAAAGTGGAACAATTTGCCTGAGTAGGACGGGATGACTTCATAAATCCCGTCGCCGAACAGGAAGCCGCGATCCATGACCGATATTTTGGCTTCATCAAGAGGCAGGTACTGGCCGTTCAGATAGACGGTTTTATTGTGCATCCGGCTTCTCCAGCATCATCATCGCGCTGTCGTAGAGGCGCTGAAAGATGTTGCCTTGTTCTACCGATTTCAGGGCTATCAGGTCTTTGTTGGCGACCACTTCATCTTTAAGCGTGACGTTGACAGTGCCCAGTTTGGTGCCTTCTTTAACCGGTGCGGTAATTTTTTTATCGATGGTAATAACGGCTTTAAGATCGTTGTAATGGCGGCGGGGAATCGTCACATACATATCTTCGGCTAAGCCAAGTTGTACGTTTTTGGTATCGCCCTTCCAGATTCTGGCTTCGGACAGGGAGGTTTTTCCCGCATACAGTTTGTGCGCTTCAAAGAAACGAAAGCCGTAGTTGAGCAGGTTCTGGTTTTCGTTGGCTCTGGCGTTGGGGCTGCTTGCGCCCATTACCACGGAAACCAGGCGCATGTCGTTTCTTAACGCCGAGGCGACCAGGCAATAGCCGGCAGCATCGGTAAATCCGGTTTTGACGCCGTCCACCGTCTCATCGCGCGACAGCAGTTGGTTGCGGTTATGCTGGACGATGTTGTTGAAGGTGAATTCTTTTTGCGAAAACCATTTGTAGTAATCGGGAAACTCTTTGATTAAAGCCCGGGTGAGTATGCCCAGGTCGCGGGCGGTGGTGTAATGATTGTCGACGGGCAGGCCGTTGCTATCTTCAAAATGGCTGTTTTTCATGCCCAGGCGCTCGGCATGTTGATTCATCATGTCGGCGAAAGTGCGTTCATCGCCGGCGATGTGTTCGGCCAAAGCAACGCTGGCATCGTTGCCGGATTGAATGATGACGCCTTTTAACAGGTCTTCAACTTTCACCTGGTTACCGACTTCGATAAACATGCGCGAGCCGGGCGTTTCCCAGGCTTTTTGGCTGATGGTGACCAAGTCGTCTAAATGCAGGTGACCATTGCTGATTTCCCGGAACACCACATAAACCGACATAATCTTGGTAAGGCTGGCGGGGGCGAGCTTAACATCGGCGTTGTTTTCCGCCAGTACTTTGCCGGAATCGTAGTTCATCAATATGAAGGCGCTGGCAGCAATGGTGGGTGCTGCCGGGGTGTTGAGTTCGGCGTCTTCTGCGTTTGCCGGGGTAGCGGCAATTAATAAGCTGAAAAATAAAAAAACGGGGAATTTTTTAAAAGGGATCATTGCTCTCTAGCTGTGGGCTCAGTGGGTAGGTAAAACAGGAGCTTATTGTATCATGGAGATTTGTTTTTGATCGGTTTCAGTAACAAATTGAGTCGCTGTTATACCCAGTTTTGCCAGCTGTATATTCAGCTTACGGGCGCTTGCCGATGAGTCGATTGGCCCCATTTGAACCTTGTAGAGCGTAGAGCCTTGGTGCGTTGAGGGTAGTATTTCCGGCTGAGGCAAATGATTGGCGGCAATTTTATCTTGCAGCTTAAGGGCCTTCTTTTTGTTGCCGAAAGTGCCTACTTGCAAGTAGACGTTTTTATCCTGTTTTTCAGCTGTGTTTTTCAGATGCGCTAACGCTTGTTCGGGCGCTATCGCCTTGATTTCAACGGCTCCTGTTCCTGCCTGTTGAAGATCCAGTTTTTGGGCGGCAGCATAAGACAGGTCCATAACGCGGTTACCATGAAAAGGGCCTCTGTCATTGATACGAACAATAACGCTACGCTGGTTTTCCAGGTTGGTGACGCGAGCGTAGGATGAAATCGGTAGTGTTTTGTGAGCGGCGGTCATCGCATACATGTCGTATATTTCGCCGGATGCGGTTTTTTTGCCGTGAAACTCGGGGCCGTACCATGAGGCTACGCCTTGTTTAAGGTAGCGGGCAATGCGGGGGAGTAGGTTTTCTTCTTCGGCGGAAGTGTTCTGTGTGTCGGAACTACCGATGTTCAAGCTTGAATAATGTCTGGAAGAGGCAGTTGTAACCGATGTTGGGCTTGAGATGTCGCTGATTCTTACTTGTTCGGTGGTACAACTGCATAAAACAAAAATTAAAAGTATCGGTATGATTTTATTCATGGAAATGAGCCTTTTTTATTTAAAATAGATAGGCTTAGCTGATAAACGGCCATGGCATATAAAGGACTGTGGTTGTAGCGGGTAATGACATAAAAATTGTCTAATGCCGCCCAGAGTTCTTTGCCTTGTTGTTGCTGTTCAAAGCTAAGCAGTTTCACTTTACTGTCGAAAGGTAATTGCCTCGATATTGTTAAGTTGAGTGATTCTAACTCGGCAACCCTTAAATCAGGCTTAAGGTCATTTTTGAGAGCTGGTTCATAGTTTTCGTCTTTAGCTGTAACAGGAACGGCGATAGCTTGCCCTTTTTGCCAATGATGTTTGGCGAAATAATTGGCGACACTGGCGATGACATCGCTGTTGTTGTGCCAGATGTCGCGGCGGTTATCGTTGTCGAAGTCAACGGCATAGGTTCTGAAGCTGCTGGGCATAAACTGCGGCAAACCCATGGCTCCGGCATAAGAACCCATCGGGTCTGCGGGGTTTATGTGTTCATCGCGGCACAGCAGCAGGAAGTTTTCGAGTTCGCTGAGGAAGAATTTGCTGCGCGGCGGATAGGCGAATGCCAGTGTGGACAGGGCATCGATGACGCGGTGGTTGCCGGTGTTTTTTCCAAATAGCGTTTCAACGCCGATAATGGCGATAATAATCTCGGGCGGGACGCCGTATTGTTGTTCTGCTGCGGCCAGCGCGGGCGCATTGTCCCGCCAGAATTGCACACCGGCGTCGATGCGCGCGTCGGTCAGGAATATTTTGCGATATTTATACCAAGGCAAGCCTTCCGAGGGGGAGGCGATTCTTTTGAGTATGTCCTGCTTAATTTCGACCGTTTCAAACAAATCATCCAATTCGGATTCGTCGAACTGGTGCTTGGCTGCCATTTGTTCGATAAATGCATGGACCGATTCGGTGTCTTGTATGTTGGTGGTGCAGGAGATGAGGAAAAGGCATAAGGCGAAGGGCGAAAGGCGAAGGGCGTTGGGGATGCTTCTGAGCCGGGATATAAGGTTGTATTTGTGCATCTTTTTAGCCTTGTGTTTGAGTTTGTGTGGGATTCATAACTGATGTTGCGCAGTTATTCGAAAAGTGTCGCTACCGCGACAATTATTTGAATCGGGTTCTCGCACCCGAGGGCGAGTTACTTTCTTTTGCTTCGCCAAAAGAAAGTAACCAAAGAAAAGGCGACCCGGTTGCCGCTTATTTCCTGCGCTCCTCGCTTTTGTCGAGGGTCAGCAGAAGGGGCTCCTGCCCCTCTGCTGACGTGCGGCATCCCTGCCGCACCCCTGACGGGCTATTCTCGACAAAAGCTCCGGTGCTCGGCGCGGCAAACGGGGGAAATACCATCCGTGCGTAACACCAGTTCATAAGTGAAACAGAAATGTTAATGTATCAATCGAAGACACAAAGGCCCACAATTTTTAGCCTTTAGCCTTTAGCCTTTAGCCTTTAGCCTTTAGCCTTTAGCC
>JBAQYH010000634.1:0-3851 GCA_049299935.1 Methylobacter sp.
GTATAACGTTTTGTAAAATTAACGGCCTTTTTATAAACCTATAACTTTATGAGTAACCGATCATGAAAAATGATTTCACTATCCGGCCGAATCTAATCATCGCAGGCTTAACTTTACTACTTGGCGGCTGCGCTTCTGACCCCGCACCTGCGCCGGCCCCAATTCTTTCCGGCGAACAAATGCTGAGCGAAAGCCAAGGCATGGCAAACTTGGGTGACAGATGGAAAAAAGGCAAGCAAATGGTTGATCGCGGAAATGTTTTAGTTCGCGAAGGCCAAAATAAAATCGATGAAGGTAACCGAATGATTGAGGAAGGCGAAAAAATTAAGAGTGAAAGCGAGGAAAGCTATAAAAACATAAAAAAATAATGTGCGGCAGCATCAATGCGATCAATAGCGATAGGGTGTTCCATGAGCTGACGTCATTGAAATGCGCTGAAGGGATAAGCTCCGTCGCTTCGTCGTAAATATCATGGGAGATTTCTGCGTAGCTCTTCTTGCCGCAAGGGGACTTCTCAGCCTATCGCGATATTGACAAGTTATATGTCCAACTCCTGGATTTTCCTGGTTAAGGTATTTCTTCCGTAGCCCAATAAAATAGCCGCTTCGTGGCGTTTTCCGTGGGTGAAGTTCAATGCGGCCTTAATCAAAATAGTTTCAACAGCAGGAATGACTTGTTTGGCGATTTCGGCCTCGTTCCCAAGCAGCAGCTGCTGGTCTATCCAGTTTCTCAATAATGTTTCCCAGCCGGTATCGGCGGCATTTTTTTCTGATGTAGTACCTAGCAGCTCGGGCGGCAGGTCATGCAGGTGAATTTCCCGGCCCGAAGCCATGACGGTCAGCCAGCGGCAGCTGTTCTCCAATTGCCTGACATTGCCCGGCCAGTCCAGGGTGCTTAAAAAAGCCTCTGCTTCGGGTTTTAAGACTTTAATTTCCGAATTGAGTTCGACCGCCGCCTGATTTAAAAAGTGGCGCATCAGCAAGGGGATGTCCTGTTTGCGTTCACGCAAAGGCGGGATGTGGATGCGGATGACGTTTAAGCGGTGGAATAAATCCTCCCGAAAGCGGCCTTGTTCTACCAGCGTTTCAAGGTTCTGGTGGGTGGCGGCAATAATGCGCACATCGACTTTAACGGACGAGTACGATCCGACCGGATAAAATTCGCCATCGGCCAGCACCCGCAATAAGCGGGTTTGCAGCTCAGCGGGCATGTCGCCGATTTCGTCAAGAAACAGGGTGCCGCCGTCGGCTTGTTCAAAGCGCCCGGCGCGGCGTGATTGCGCACCGGTAAAAGCACCTTTTTCATGGCCGAACAGTTCCGATTCCATCAGGTCTTTGGGGATGGCGGCCATATTCAAGGCGATAAACGGGTGGCTGACTCTGGGGCTGTGACGATGCAGGGCTTTGGCGACCAGTTCCTTGCCTGTTCCCGATTCGCCGTTGATCAATACGGTGATGTTGGAGCGGGCCAGCCTTCCTATCGCGCGGAATACTTCCTGCATTGACGGCGCTTCGCCGATAATTTCCGGCGTGGTTTGCTCGGTCGTCTCTGAAGCCGTCTCCTCAATTTGCTGCTGCCGGCTGTGGATGCAGGCTCTATGGGCGAGATCGACGACTTCTTTAATATCGAAGGGCTTGGGCAGGTATTCAAAAGCACCGCCGTGGAAGGCCGAGACCGCGCTTTCCAGATCGGAATGCGCGGTCATCACAATAACCGGCAAATTCGGGTGATTCAGTTGAATCTTCTCCAAAAGCTCCAACCCGTCCATGCCGGGCATACGTATATCGGTAATCAGCGCATCGGGCAGATCGTCCTGCAATGCCGTCAGCAAATCGGCCGTACAGGAAAAACTGCGGGTGACGATGTCCGCTTTTTGCAGGGCTTTTTCCACAACCCAGCGTATGGATTTGTCGTCATCAATGATCCAGACAGTTTCGGACTTAGTCATTGCCGGTTTCCTCCTGCATAATAATCGGTAAGAAGATTGAAAATACCGTGTTTCCGGGTTCGCTGCTGCATTCAATCAAACCGTTATGCTGATTGATCAGGGCTTGAGCTATCGACAACCCCAGCCCCGTGCCGTCTGCGCGTCCGGTAACCATCGGATAAAATATCTGGTTCATCATGTCGGCGTCGATGCCCGGCCCGTTATCGATAATGTCGCATTTCACCGCCAATTTATAGCGCTTGCGGCCGATGGTCACTTGCCGATGAATTCGGGTCTTGATGATAATTTCGCCTTCGCCGTTCAGCGCCTGAACGGCGTTTTTGACGATATTTAAAATAGCCTGGATGAGTTGGTCTTTATCGGCCAGTATGTCGGGAATACTGGGGTCGTAGTCGGACTTTATGCGGAGACTGCCGCTGGATTCGGCTTGAACCAGCTGCCTGACCCGCTCCAGCACTTCGTGAATATTGATGGCCTTCTTATTGGGCAGTTTGTTGGGGCCCAGCATTTTGTCCATCAAGCCTTGCAGGCGGTCGGATTCGGCAATGATGATTCGGGTATATTCCTTGAGTTCCGGGTCGCGCAATTCCAGGTCCAGCAATTGCGCCGCGCCGCGCAAGCCGCCCAACGGGTTTTTGATTTCATGCGCCAAGCCCCTGACCAGCAATCTGGCGGTATTCTGCTGGGTTAATAAGCGCTCTTCCTTGGATATGCGCAGGTGATTGTCCACTTGTTGCAATTCGACCAGAATCTCGTTGACCCGCTCATCTTTTAATAACGGCGTTGCACTAAAGTTGATGGTGAGGCTGTGGGCCATGCGATCCAGGATAAGCTCGCGGTCAACCAAAGGTTCCGCCATGGTCAGGCATTGTTGTAAGTTCATCAGCAGCGCCGGATCGGAAGACTTGAATAACTCATAAGCGCCGAGACCTACCAGGTGGCGTGCGCTGTCGGCAAGCAAAATTTCCCCGGAAGAATTAATGTAAGTGAGCGTTAGGCCGCGATCAAATAACAAGATTGCGGCGTTAAGGTGATCAAGTATACGTTTATGCATGGCTTGCTAAAGATTGTTTAAAGTAAGAGCGTCATGGTTTACACAGCAATTTGTAGGCCGACAATTAGAACAAGGCGAAAGCTTGGACTTTAGCCTGTTGCCGCGCACTATTATTGTCCGATTAATGGTGCTGGCAAGTTATTTATGCGTCATATTGGTGCGCAAGATTTCTATTGTTATGTTTTGGCTTCAGGGAATCACTCAATCCGGTGTGCGGTGTACAGTCTATCCTTCCATGTCTTCAAGCTCGATATTGAGCGCTTTGGTTGAAAGCAGCAATTCGCTGACTGAGGCTAACAGCGATAAAACGATAAAGGCCATGCTGAAGCCGAAGGTAATGTTGCCGTAATATTGCAGCCTGTAAAAAATCAGCCCCATGGCGAGTATGCAGCAGATAATGCCGATGACTGCCAACAACTGCATAGCCACAATAAAGCGGATGCGCTGTCTTAAACTGTCGATCTGTTTCTTGGCAACCGGGCTTTGGGTTTTATTGAACAGGTTATGCTGTTCCCTGATCCGGCTGGCAATCGCCAGAAAACGATTGGAATAGGCCAGAAACAAAACCGAAATGGCTGGAAATAACAGGGCAGGGGTGGTGATGGTGATGTCCATGGTTTTATGAGTAAGTTATTGTATTCAGCGAGAAGCCTTAAAAGCCCTCTCCAGAGGGAGAGGGTTGGGTGAGGGGAAAGCAAAATAAGGAAAAAGCTTATTTTATCCCCCTCATCCCAACCTTCTCCCTCAAGGGAGAAGGAGCCCGCACGCTTAAGTCAACAGCATTGAGGGTTGGGGTGAGGGGGCTAAAAAACGCGTTTGCAGTCTATGCGCAGCCTTTCGATCTTCGAC
>JBAQYH010000635.1:0-1966 GCA_049299935.1 Methylobacter sp.
GGATGACACTGATTAGACGGATTTAAACGGATTTGAAAATGTAAAAAACCCGAAACCGGATTTATATAATACACTCACAATTTTATTCGCAATATCTTTATGAAATGATCTGTTTTATCAGTGCTTATCCGTCAAAATCCGCACCATCCGTGTTCTATTCTTTCTAAATCAACAACTCAACCATTCCGACAAAAAAAAAGCGCTGTCTGTTAGACAGCGCTTTTATCGGTATGGCTGTTTAAGTTAAATTACATAAACGAATACAAACAACCCTAACCATACCACGTCAACAAAATGCCAATACCAAGCTGCCGCTTCAAATGCGAAATGGTTTTCAGGTTTGAAGTGGCCTTTCCAGCTGCGAAATAACACAACGCTCAAGATAATAGCGCCTACGCAAACGTGGAAACCGTGAAAGCCGGTCAACATGAAAAAGGTAGAGCCATAAATGCCTGACCCCAATGTCAAACCCATTTCGGTATAAGCTTCATGATACTCGGACGCCTGGAACGCAACAAACAAGAGCCCCAAATCGACAGTAGCCGCCAAACCCTTGATTAACTGATCACGATTCTTTGCAAGCAAGCCGTGATGCGCCCAAGTACAGGTTACACCGCTGGTTAACAGGATTAAAGTGTTCAGGAAAGGCAAACCCCATGCTCCCATCGGCTCAAATTCGCCGCCGACTTTACCGGGACCGTTTGTAGGCCAGACTGCTTCAAAAGAAGGCCACAACATTTCTTTAGTTGCAGCTCCAGTGCCTTCACCGCCCAACCAGGGCACCGATAAGTTGCGTGTATACCAAAGCGTGCCGAAGAAAACGGCAAAAAACATGATTTCCGAAAAGATAAACCACATCATGCCCATACGGTAGGAGACACCTACCTGCGTACTATACATGCCTGATTCACTTTCCCCGGACTGCAATGTAAACCATCCGGCAAGCATAACAATAAATACAACCAGCCCCAACACCATCATGGTTGGACCGATTGATGAACCATTCAAATAATTTGCGAACCCAGCCAACATCGTCACTAAACCGGCAGTGCCAATGACTGGCCAGGTAGCTTTATGCGGAATGTAATAAGCGTCACTTGTAGACATAAACTTCCCCTATTATTTTTTCACTGATGTTTCAGTATTATCAAAAAATGTATATGCAAGTGTAATCGTTTTATATTTCTCAGGTAATTCAGGATCAACAACAAAACGCACCGGCATAGTCCTGCCTTCTCGCGCTTTAAATGTCTGTTCTGAAAAACAAAAACACTCTGTTTTTTTAAAAAATTCAGCCGCCAGTCCGGGCGAAATACTTGGAATCGCCCGAGCAACCATGACTTTATCGGTCTTATTTTCCGCATAAAAATTCACCGTGTAATATTCGCCGGGATGAATTTTTAATTTTTTTATTTCTGAACGAAACACCATCGGCGTGGCCTCATTCAGTGCAGTCATAAACTCTACGGTAATCTCTCGGTTTTTATCAACTTCGTAGCTAACTTCCTTAATAGCCGCTGACTCGACTTTGCCGTTAATTCCCGTTACTTCACACAAAACATCATAAAGCGGAACCAGGGCATAGCCGAACCCAAACATTCCCAAAACAACAAACACCAATATCCGGACTAACTTAGCGTTTTTTTTGTTAACGCTTTCACTCATTAAGAAACGGCTCTCATCACTGCAAAAACATAAATAATGACTGCAACCGCAATCAAAACCACTGCTGTCAAAATATTTTTCTGTTTGGTATTCATTATTTCACCTGATACGTTATCTAAGCAGGTTGCTTTTTTAAAGCAACCTGAAATGCTACATTCTAGATATGTTCAGTAGGTATAACTGTTGGTGGCGTAGTAAAAGAATGATACGGCGGTGGTGATGGCAAAGTCCATTCCAAGCTATGCTTGGCCGCGTCTTCCCATACTTCAGCTGTTACTTTTTCGCCCGTTCCGCCTTTAAT
>JBAQYH010000636.1:0-4503 GCA_049299935.1 Methylobacter sp.
TGCTTGGCTTCGGCTTTGGCTTGCTCGGCGGCTTCGGCTTTTGCTTTGGCGATTTCAGCCTGCTTGGCTTCAGCTTTGGCTTGCTCGGCAGCTTTGGCTTGTGCAGCCGACTCGGCTTTCGCCTTGGCGATTTCAGCTTGCTTGGCTTCGGCTTTGGCTTGCTCGGCGGCTTCGGCTTTTGCTTTGGCGATTTCAGCCTGCTTGGCTTCGGCTTTGGCTTGCTCGGCAGCTTTGGCTTGTGCAGTGGCCTCGGCTTTCGCCTTGGCGATTTCAGCTTGCTTGGCTTCGGCTTTGGCTTGCTCAGCGGCTTCGGCTTTTGCCTTGGCGATTTCAGCCTGCTTGGCTTCAGCCTTGGCTTTTTCTGCTTCTACCTGCTGCGCAGCCCGTTCGGCTTCCAGGTTAGTTTCGGTTTCCGGCTTTATTTTCTGTTCAACGGGACTTTCACTCGGTTTTACCGGCTCTGCAACCTCGGCCGCATTCTTAACCTTAGCTTCATCGACAATTTCAGCATGAA
Source organism: Methylobacter sp. (assembly GCA_049299935.1). Lineage (GTDB taxonomy): Bacteria > Pseudomonadota > Gammaproteobacteria > Methylococcales > Methylomonadaceae > Methylobacter_A. The sequence goes on from JBAQYH010000636.1 coordinate 515, forward strand.
TAATTTCCGGCGCGGCATTCGATTCTGGTTTATCGGGTTTGAATAAAACGCTTAAGGCAAACAGGCCCAAAATAGTAAGATGCAAAGCCAGAGCCAGAATGATCGGCCATGAAAATTTCTTTTTACTATCCATCGAAATCTATTGTTCGCCCGATTTGGTCATTAAACCCACGCTGGACACGCCGGCATTTTTCAATCCCGCCATCAGCGTGACCACAACACCATAATCAATACCCTTGTAAGCCCCGATTAGCACCTGGGTTTTCGGTTTCCGGCTTAATACCGCCATCACCCGAGCCTCCACCTCTTCCGGCTGTACCAGCTCAGGTTCTTTATCATCTATGGTAATAAAATATTGGCTCTGTTCATTAATCGACACAATGACCGGCAAATTGTCACCTTCCGATTCTACGGTGGCAGACTCGGCTTGCGGAAGCTCGACTTGCACGCCTGTTTGCAGCATCGGTGTGGTGATCATGAAAATAATCAGCAGCACTAAAGTGACGTCAATGTAAGGAACGACATTGATTTCCGCCATGGGCTTCCTGCGCCCATTTTTCCTACCCATTTGTGGCGCGCTCATTTTTGATGCGCCTGTCTTTGCAATAATACGACGAACTCTTCGACAAACAGTTCATATCGTCCGGTCAATCTGTCCAGGCGAGTGGAAAAGCGGTTATAGGAAATAACGGCGGGGATCGCCGCAAACAGGCCGATGGCTGTTGCAATCAAGGCTTCGGCGATGCCCGGAGCGACTTGCGCCAAAGTCGCCTGCTTGACGTTACCTAGCGACATGAACGAATTCATGATGCCCCATACGGTGCCGAATAAACCGATGTACGGACTGATCGAGCCGACTGTGGCAAGAAAGGCCAAGTGCTCATCCAGTCTTTCCAATTCGCGCGACAATTCGATACGCATGACCCGTTGTGCGCTTTCCACCTGCACGCCGGGTTCTACATTGCCGGCTTGCCGCATCCGGGAGAATTCTTTATACCCGGCCAGAAAAATTTTCTCGATGCCTTCAGGCTCGAAATCCTTGGCCGCCAGCTTTCTGTATAGATCGGCCAATACCACACCGGACCAAAACTGCTCTTCAAATTCGTCGGTAATTTCAACCGCACGGTTGAGTTCTTTGCGCTTGGTAAAAATGAATGTCCATGACGCCACCGATGCGGTTAGCAATATCATCATTACGAATTGGACAACAAAGCTGGCTTCTTTTACTAAATGGAAAATCGATAAATCGGTGTTCATTCTTTAATAGCTCTAAATAAAGTTTCAGGAATCGCTTTAGGACGCATGGTTTGCGCATCCAAACAGGCAATTCGAATTATGCCCTTGCATAAAACGTCATCGCCTCGTGTAATAATTTGCTCGAAGGTAAGGCTGGCTTTTTTAGCCTGGCTCACCTTTGCACTCACTTGTAATTGTTCATTAAACCGGGCGGGACTCAAATAATCGATCTGCACGGAACGCACGACAAAAATAATCCCTTCGGTAGCGATCAGTTCATCCTGCTCATAACCCATTGCCCTGAGCATTTCGGTTCTGGCCCGTTCGAAAAATTTCAGGTAGTTGGCGTAAAACACCACACCGCCTGCATCGGTGTCTTCGTAATAAACCCGTACCGGCCAGCTAAATTCTTTCATATCCTGTTCAGCACATCTTGCGTCTGATTATTCAAACAAATCCTCAGTTACACCCAAATGCTTTGGAGGCTGCAAGCCAAAATGCAAATAAGCGTTCTGGGTGACCACACGTCCTCGGGGAGTACGCATAATAAAGCCCTGTTGCAGCAAATACGGCTCCACGACATCCTCAATGGTGCCGCGCTCTTCGCTGATCGCGGCAGCCAGCGTATCCAGACCTACCGGCCCGCCGGCAAAACCGTCAATCATCGCCATAAGCAGCTTGCGATCCAAGGAATCGAAACCGTTATTATCCACTTTCAACATTTCCAAGGCCTGAAAGGACAACTCTTCGGTAATCGTGCCATTGCCTTTGACTTCCGCATAGTCACGCACCCGACGCAACAATCTATTGGCAATTCGGGGAGTACCGCGAGAACGGCGGGCTATTTCATGAGCGCCGCGAGGTTCCATCGCAATACCCAGCACCTTGGCTGAACGTGCCACGATATTCGCCAGCTCATCAACCGTGTAGAACTCCAATCGCTGAACAATGCCAAAGCGATCACGCAACGGCGATGTCAGCAAACCGGCTCGGGTCGTTGCGCCAACCAAGGTAAAGGGCGGCAAATCCAGCTTGATGGAGCGTGCGGCCGGGCCTTCGCCAATCATCAGGTCAAGCTGATAATCTTCCATGGCCGGGTATAAAATCTCTTCAACCGCAGGGCTTAGACGATGTATTTCATCGATAAACAGCACATCATGGGCTTCAAGATTGGTCAGCAATGCCGCAAGATCGCCCGCTTTATCGAGCACGGGCCCCGATGTTTGACGAATTTTAACACACATTTCGGCGGCGATGATATTAGCCAGCGTCGTTTTGCCCAAGCCGGGAGGGCCGAAAATCAGCACATGATCCAACGCTTCCTGCCGCGCCGTTGCCGCCTGGATAAAAATCCCCATTTGCTCGCGCAACTCTTTCTGACCGATATAATCGGCCAGCCGTTTGGGCCGGATAGCCCGATCCTGGCGTTCTTCATCCGAATGACGATGCGCCGTCACCATGCGGTCGCTTTCGATCATCTGACCGCGCCTTGCAGTGCCAAGCGGATAATGTCTTCACAGCTTTTACCTTCGGCGCTGATATTTTGCACCATTTTTCCGGCATCGAGCGGCTTATAACCCAGCGAACACAAGGCGCTGATGGCTTCCTGTTTTGGATTGTTGAGCGGCTGAGATTGACCGACACTGACCACGGATGAATCGCCTGAATCACCCAAATCCGGCAACCTGTCGCGCATTTCAATAATCAGCCGTTCGGCCGTCTTTTTGCCGACGCCCGGCAAACGCACCAATGCCTGGGTATCGTTATTATGAATACAGCGATGGAATTCTTCGGCGCTCTGCCCCGACAAAATCGTCAACGCCAGCTTGGGCCCGACGCCATTGACCTTGATCAGGGTTCTGAACATCGAGCGATCCGCTTCGGTTGAAAACCCGAATAAGATGTGCGCATCTTCGCGAACGACCAAGTGAGTGTGCAGCATGATCTCGGAACCGATAGCGGGCAGATTATAAAAAGTCGTCATCGGCGCTTCGACTTCATAGCCGACACCGTTCACATCCAGCATTAACAAAGGCGGCGCCTTAAGCGCCAGTTTACCGCGCAGAAAACCGATCACCGCAACAACCCCTGCTGCAAGCGCTGTGCAGTTTGCTGATAATGGGCATGGCAAATGCTGATGCCCAGCGCGTCGCTGGCATCGATTTGTAACTCACCTTGAATGTTTAACAGAATTTTCACCATGTGCTGAACCTGAGTTTTTTCGGCGCTGCCCTTGCCTACCACGGCTTGCTTGACTTGCCGGGCCGCGTATTCGAACACCGGCAACCCGGCAACCTGAACCGCGCAAATGGCGGCTCCTCGGGCTTGACCGAGCTTAAGCGCGGAATCGGCATTTTTATGCATAAACACCTGTTCTATGGCCATTTGTTCAGGCTGATAGCGTTCGACAACTTCCAGTATGCCGTCAAAGATTTGTTTGAGCCGGTCAGGAAAATAGTCGGCTTTTATACGCACACTGCCGCTGGCTATGTATTTATAACCGTGCGCGGTGTCTTCTATAATGCCGTAACCGGTTATTCTTGAGCCGGGATCTATCCCTAAAATTCGCATCAGCTACGGTAAACTATCAATCCAAACCTTCCATAATTTCGTCGCTAATATCCGCATTGGAATAGACATTCTGCACGTCATCCAGATCTTCCAACCGGTCGATCAAACGCATCATTTTTTCCGCGCCCTCGGCATCCAACTCAGTCATCGTTGCCGCCTGCATCGTGATTTCGGCATTATCC
>JBAQYH010000637.1:0-3440 GCA_049299935.1 Methylobacter sp.
CTCCTACAGCGGTTAATTAATCGTATTGGGTCATAACGCTGAGTAGTTACCCATTTTTTTGTATAAAAACTGAAGCTAAAAGGTGAGCAAATGAGTTATCTAAACTTTCCGCGACTGACATTTTCCGGTGAATTCCAGGCGGACGTATCAACGGTCAACAACGATCCAAGGCATTTCGACAATTCGACTTTCGAGCCGTACTTTCAGGAGTTCACGCAACAGCAGCAAATGAACGGCTGGTGGAACCCGATTGGAACCGGGGTGTTCCGCTTGAGCGGATGCAATGTCACGGCCCTGCTTGGGCCGGATGGTAAGGCGGCCGACGACTTGGCTATCGGTTGTTCGGTCGGCAACTCGCCCGACCGGGCATCGGGGAAGCTGGTCGATCTCGACCCGGACTGGCAGCTCGCTTCCTGCATCTTCGGGTTGACCGTGACGCTTACGGACGCCAACGGGAACATAGTCATGCAGGGCGATTACCAGCCGAATCCGTTTCGCGACCTCTGGTTCAACCGCGGTTCCGGCGGCGGAGATTCGGCGGCTTCGGCCATGTTCCAGTCGGTGCTCACCAACGTAAGCTGGAATCTCGATGCGATACATAGCCCTTTCCTGCAAGCGCTTAAAGAGGCTTCCGACTACGGCATGCTTTCGATACGCCTGACCACTTACGCTTACTCGATGAACCAAGATGACCCGAAATTCGGCTATGGCAAGGTCGTCGGCGTTATCGGACCGGCCTTCGCAGACGAACCGTGCTCTTTCATCCTGGGCAGACGGTTCATGCCGTACGTTCAAAATCCAAATGCAGGCCAAGCCTACCAACCGGCAATAATATACGGTACTGGCGATCCGAAAATTAGCTGTTTTTCTTCAAGCATCGATCAGTCAACTCAAACCTTGCAGGTGGATTTGAGTAATGCGCTGCCGCTTGATGCGGACAACAACATCCAGAACCTCGACACGATGCAATTCGTCGTGCTTAAGGATGCTTCGGCCATGCAAGGCGCTACGGTCGGCCCCGATGACTACGTTGTTCTGGGCAAGCTGGATTGCTCCCAGGCTACTCAGGATGTTTATTCCGGAATCCACGCGTTCCTCATTTCCGATGCCGCCAGGGAGCTTATGTGCGATCATCCATTGGCGCTGATCCAACCTAACGCCTCGGGCAACGAATCGACGGTGTGCATCATGGAAACCCCATATGGGCTCGAAGTGAGGGCGGAACAATTCGCTTTTAGGCTCGACCCTAACGATCCCGCCGCCAATCAACTTGAATCGACTGTTTATGCCGCAAAATACGGGAAACGGATAGCCAATCCCCAGATCAGCGCGATAGTCAACCCGCCGACGGCCGATGATCAAAACGGTGATTGTCCAGCCAGTGCGCCTGTAGAAACGACCCCTCAAGCTGCGATGCCGACGAACAATATTCCGACACTGGCCATTCAGATGAGGATAAATCAAGATCCGATTCAAAACCAGAACGGCAAAGTGACGGTTACCTTCAACGGCCCCCAAACCATGGGGATACCGAGAGGGTATATGGATGGGCAGCTTTATTCGATCTCCTACAATTTCGCCGGAAACGAGCAGGCGGTGCAACAGCAATTCGATTGCTTCGCGGTCCTGGTTTTCAGCAGTTTCGAGGCGCCCGCCGTGCCGTCCTGGGCGGACGTTCAACCCATCCTGCAACAATACGCGAATCTCTACCCGGTGATGAGCAAGGGCTTGTTCGACTTTTCCAAGCAGGAAGTGGCCGATGCGAATGCTCAAATCATGTATTTCGTTTTCAGCAACAGCAATATCAACGATCCTGATTTCATGCCGGTCACGCGCGACCTCTCTTCAAGCAAGCGGAAAATGCTGCTCGACTACTTTGCCGCCAAAGTGAAATCGCAGCCACGGCCCAAGGATGCGCAGCAAACCTATGCCAGCCGCTGTCCGATGGGTTTCGGCCGGAAACCGGAGGGGAATTGATGCTGATGCCTGCATCGGGCAGGCCGCATTCAGGACAATCCGAACATTAATGTTGCCCGAAGCCGAAAGTTTCTTGGGCGAAAAACCAAACAGAGAGGAAATAACATGCTGTTGATTAAAGTTGAAATCATAGAGCGCCTGCGCGCGGCAAAGAACATCACCGACATCCAGGGCTTGCTGGCAGCCGCCTATGCGGTGGAACTCGCCACCTTGCCCACCTATCTGACCGGGGCTTTTTCGGTAAAGCCCGGCTATAATCAGGAGGCGTTGGCATTGGTACAGTCCGTCGCCTATGAGGAAATGCTCCATATGACGCTGGCTTGCAACCTGCTGATCGCTATCGGCGGGAATCCGGACATTCTAAAAACGGGACTTAGCCTTCAGTTTCCTACCCCTTTGCCTCTGGGGGTTGACGAGGGGCTGACCGTTTCGTTGCGCCCGCTAAACAAGTTACAGGTTCAAGAGGTGTATATGGGCATCGAGCGCCCTGACACCAAGGCTATTTTACCCGGTGAAACCTGTGTCCACCCGCTGTCGGTGTTGAAAGACGAACAAGGCTATGCATCGATCGGGGATTTTTATGACGCGATTTTAGCCAAACTGGCGGAATTCACTGCGGCTGGGAACGACCCGTTTGCTGATCCGCGTACGGATCGGCAGGTCGACATCACTGACTGGTTTCCGCCAACCCGCTGCGGAAACGGCAAAGTGACAAATCTTTACTCTGCCAAAGCGGTGGTGGATACCATCCTTGTGCAGGGAGAGGGGGCCAATGTCGGCGATGATCCCATCGACCCAACCGGCGGTTTCGGCGGCTCATTCGCACATTATTTCAAGTTCGGCGAGATTTATAACGGCAGGCGCTTGATCCAGGATTCGGCAGCCGCTTCCGGCTGGTCTTATAGCGGCGCTCCGGTCGCTCTCGACGAGCAGGGCGTCTACGACTTTTTGCCGAACGCCGCGGTGAGCGATTATGTGCCGGGATCGGCGGCCCATGTGGCGGCGGTCGAGTTCTACAATGTTTACAAGCGGCTGCTGGCTTCGCTCGACCGGGTGTTCAACGGCGCCCCCGATGAACTCAAGTCGGCGCTTGGCGTCATGTACGAACTCAAGCTGGTTGCGCAGAAGGTGGCGCAATGCCCCGCCTATCCGGCTGAGCCTGCCGGCCCCGTCGCCGCGCCTCCTTTCATGCTGACGCATTGATGATGGACTGGGAGGGCTGGGGCTTGCAATGCTGTTGACTTAAGCGGTACAAAGCCCTCTCCAGCGGGAGAGGGGTGGGTGAGGGGAAATAAAAATTAAGGAACTGATGTTACGCAGTTAGTCGAATTTCGATCGCTTTAACATTAAGGAGTCGCTAACGCGACACTTGATTGAATCGGGTTGTCGCACCCGAAGGCGAGTTACTTTCTTTTGCTTCGCCAAAAGAAAGTAACCAAAGAAAAGGCGACCCGGTTGCCGCT
>JBAQYH010000638.1:0-2675 GCA_049299935.1 Methylobacter sp.
TGTCATCCATTTGAGCAACCGCCTGATTGACCTGATCGATACCCGCCGTCTGCTCGGCGCTGGCGCCGGCAATTTGGGAAACAATTTCGCCGACTTGCGCGACGCTGTTGACGATTTCGGTTAGCGCCGTGCCTGTTTCGTTAACGAATGCGGTGCCGGCACGGACTTTTTGCAGGCTGTTCTGGATCATGTCGTTACTTTGTTTCGCCGCGTTGGCGCTTCGTTGAGCCAGGTTACGGACTTCGGTTGCAACCACCGAGAAACCGCGGCCCTGCTCCCCCGCCCTGGCCGCTTCCACGGAAGCATTCAAGGCCAGCAGGTTGGTTTGGAAGGCGATTTCATCGATCACGCCGATAATCTCGGCAATTTTGTTACTGCTATCGTTAATTTCCTGCATTGCAGTGATGGCTGAATTCACTACGTCGCCGCCTTTTTGCGCTAACTGGCTGGCTGCATTAACAACTTGATTGGCCTGTTGCGTGTTCTCTGCATTATTTCTTACGGTGCTGGCCAGCTGTTCCATACTGGCAGCGGTTTCCTCCAGATTGGCCGCTTGTTGCTCGGCACGAGTGGAAAGATTGTTATTGCCGCTGGCCATTTCCTGCGATGAACTGTCGATAAAATCGGCCGCATCCCGGATTTGAATAATAAAATCGCTCAACTTTGCCATGGTGCCGTTGATATTATTCTTGCACTCGGCATAGACGCCTTGATAGTCGTTAGTGATCGAACTGGTTAAATCGCCTTGGGACATGTTTTCCATAACCCGGTTAATGTCGTTAAAGGCGCTTTCTATGACATCCGTTAATTCGTTGATGCCGGACGACAACATTTTGGCAAAGCCTTGCTTATCGCTCATGTTAATGCGGCTGCTCAGATCGCCCGCTTTAACGCCCTGAACCAATTGTCCAATCTCTTGCTCGATTAAAATATCCTGAGTCCGGTTTTGCCATTCCGCAACAAAACCGATACGTTCGCCTTCAGCATTAATAACAGGGCTGGCAATGACATTAACGTGTTGGCCGCCAATAACCAGTTCCGAACTGTGCGCTTCCTTTAAGTTTTCCAGCAGGCGGCGTTGATGAGCGGGATCCTTGTGAAAGCTGTCGATATCCGCGCCCAGCAATTTATCGGCATCGAAGTGCGGCAACTGTTTTCGAATATCCTGCTCGGCGGCCTTGAACATACGCTGAACGCTATCGTTGGTATAAATAATTTCAAGATTGGTATTGGCCACCATCACGCCGGATTGAACGTTATCCAGCGCCTGGTTGATCCGCATGGCTTTTGCAGCATCGTCCCTGGCTTGCGCCAAATCCAAACTCAAGTTCACTTCCATTGAATACAAGCCGCGCTGGAAATCGCCGATCAAGTCATTCCGGGTCAAATCCTGCACATTGCCGAACCTTTTCTCGGCCAGGCGATAAAAAATACCGATGGTTTTGTTTAGCGTCGTCGTGAAGCCTTTGATCACATAAAAACCTATCGTCGACGCAATCATGACTGCCGCCGCAACACCGGCCAGCAACAGATAGTCCTGCGATAAAACCAATTGGTACATCAAATAGAAAACGGGAACCAGCAGCACTGCCAGCGCCACGGCCATTTTTTTCCAGGCATCCATTTCCTTGATCGATTTAACCATGGCCGCTAAACCGGTCGGCCTGATGGTGACTTTCTTGTCATTAAGCAGTTGATATAACTGCTCTGCCTTTTCAATTTTTTCCCGGCTGGGCGCGCGACGGACGGAAAGATACTCATGAACCTTGCCGTTTTTAAATACCGGCATTGCATTCGCTTCTACCCAATAATGATCGCCGGATTTGGTCCGGTTTTTGACTATGCCGTTCCAGGGCCTGAGCGACTTTAACGTCACCCATAAATCTTCAAACGCGGCCGGCGGCATGTCGGGATGACGGACAATATTATGATCGGCGCCCATCAACTCATCACGGCTATAGCCGCTGATAGCGACAAATTCATCATTGACGTAAGTAATAATTCCTTTTAAATCGGTTCGTGTAACCAAGAGTGCACCCTTTTTCATCTGGATTTCTTGGTTCGTTACAGGCATGTTTACTTTCATTTTTATTCCACCTTACGAACTAAAGCATTCGTTATTATTATTAACTCTCATCTTGATCCAATCGGGTGCGGCCGTATTGTTACGGATACATCGCTGCCTGACGCCGGTTACAATGTTGTTCGCAGCGGCCACAAGAAACCGCGGTTTTTTTTCTTCTCTAAGATTTCCTCGATACGTCCAATGCAGCCGCCGCAATGACTGCCAACCTGTATATGTTCAGACAGCTTTTCTATTGAATCATGGCCGTCTCTAATAGCTTTTTTTAATTCTGACTTGGAAACATCAAAACACAGACAAATACACATATTAATTACATCGTTATACGTTAAACTTTTCCTGCTGAGCGATGGTCATCAGACAAAGACAAAGACAGTACCGGCCGGCATGGACTAATTTCATTAGGATGTCATCGTCCGGTAATATCGCCCTGTTACCTTGGTCAAACGTCAAGAGAACACCCCTGAAACACCACCTAAAATTCAATCGATTTAATCCATTTAATCGGTTTATTATAATCCAAATCATGCCGGTTAGAAATCAGCCGATAACTACCGAATCCATAAGACTTACAAGAACTACTGTGTAGGAT
>JBAQYH010000639.1:0-1670 GCA_049299935.1 Methylobacter sp.
ACACCATTAAAACCGTGTTGGCGACTGCCGCCGTGTTTCATCACGATTTTGCGGGGGTGCATTTGGTGATGCTGTACGACATCACTCAACGCAAACAATTTGAAGGTAAACTCAACGCCATTTTTAATGCGTCAGTGGAAGGCATTATCACGTATGACATGTCCGACACCATCGTATCGGCTAATGCCGCAGTGGAAACTATTTTCGGCTATAAACCGGAAGAGCTGATTGGTTGCAGCATTTGCAGGCTCATGCCGTCATCGCCAGGTTGTAATTTGCCCCAGTCGGTAAACATTGCCAGTCAAATTCGGGAGGTTGACGGCATTCACAAAAACGGTTCTTTAGTGCCTTTGGACCTGTCCATAGCGGAGTATTCCATCGATAACGAGCACTATTTCACCGATATCGTGCGCGATGTGAGTTTGCGTAAACACCGGGAACAGCGGGACAAGGAACATCTGGATGAGCTGGCGCATGTCACTCGTCTTGGGCTGATGGGGCAAATGGCTTCCGGCATTGCTCACGAAGTCAATCAACCCCTGTCTGCAATTTCCAGCTATACGCAAGTCAGTTTAAGTCTTATTAATACTGAAGCCCCGGATTTGGTAAAGCTCGCCGAGATCTTATACAAAACTCAACAGCAGGCTTTAAGAGCGGGACAGATAATTCATCGCATGAGGGAATTTGTTAAATCCCATGCAAAACACCGTTCAACCGCCGACATGAATACGTTGATTTATGAAGCTGTCAGCCTGTGTACTGCTGAACTTAGACACAGCGGCATCAAGTTGAAATTTGAACTGGGAAACAATCTGCCGTCTATCTATGTCGATTATGTGCAAATTGAACAGGTCATCATAAATTTGATCCGCAACAGCGTTGATGCCTTACACAGCTTACCTGCAAAACAGCAACGCCAGATAGCCATCCATAGCCAATTGACGCCCAATAACGGCATAGTGGTCAGGGTAAAGGACAATGGGCAAGGGCTTGACGAAGATCAACGGCAAAAAATATTGATGCCTTTTTACACCACCAAGGCGGACGGCATGGGCATGGGGCTATCCATCAGCCGCTCTATTATCGAGGCTCATGAAGGCACTTTGTATTTCAACAGCAAGCCTGGAAAAGGCACCTCTTTTTATTTCACCCTGCCAATACAGAGAAAATCCGATAAGCGTTAATTGTCTCAGCGCGATGTTATATATTTCCCTGCTTAAAATACCGCCATGCTAATTCAACAGAAGCAGGAAATCAGCTGTCGATGATTTCAAGGCAGGCGATCATCGTATGGCGAATGATGAAAAAAGTCATCGCTATCGGGTAAAGCGCGTAATGGCGGGTGATCAGCAGGCTGACCAACACAAACGCCACGGCCACGTTGATGCCGAAACGGCTGATTTTTTCCAAATAACGCAGGTGCACGATAGATTCCCGGTCGAAATATTCGCTTTTGTTGATCAAGGTTAGCGTCACGATCGAAGTTAACAGCGCGTAATACAGCGGGAAGAAAAAGAACATCGGCGCATCGTCGTTAAACTGCGGTTCCCAGTAGGCATACCAGACCAACAGGCCGCTGGACGCAAAGCCGTCATGCCAGGTAATGGTAGAGACTTTTTTAAAATATCCGGCCAGCAGGCTGGCGGCCATGATCGTCAGGCCGATACCCA
>JBAQYH010000640.1:0-2399 GCA_049299935.1 Methylobacter sp.
ACCTGGAGCTTGGTACTATTTACGAAATGCGCTACCAGGATAAGTGCTTTGATATGTTCGCAAAACAGGGTTATTGGTTCAAAAACGTTTATTTTCCTACTTTTATATGGTTAAATTGAGTGGAAAAGGGCTATAATTGAATCAAAATGATGGGTTTTGAATGAATAAAAAGCAAACAGTGTTCGTAAAATACTATCTTCAGACCTGGAATGCAACACAATCGGCGATTAAAGCGGGATATTCGAAGCGTTCTGCTGGGCAAGTTGGCCACCGATTGCTAAAAGATGATGAAATCAAAGCCGAGATAAAACTACAATTAGAGGCTTTGACGATGGATGCCGATGAGGTACTTGCTCGCCTTGCCGACATTGCCAGATCGGATATGCACGATGTCATGGATGTGCGCAAAGACGGCGGTGCGCAGATTGATTTTGCAAAAGCGATTCGAAAAAAAAAGATGGGCATGATAAAGTCGATTTCCCCAACCAAAGCCGGGGTCAGAGTTGAGCTGCATGATAAAGTCCGGGCATTGGAGTTGATTGGTAAAAACCTGAACCTGTTTGCGGACAAAGTAAACCTGACACTGACCGAACCGATCAAGGTCATCGAGATCATAAAAGACCATGGAACTGATCGAAGTCAATAAAGGCAAATTGACCCTGCATTTCCACGCCGGACAAACACGGGCATGGGAAAGCAAAGCCAGGTTCCCGGCGATTGTGGCCGGAACCCAGTCGGGTAAAACCTCATTTGCCCCCTGGTGGTTATGGAACGAAATCGAAACCTGCGGGGAAGGGGATTACCTGGCAGTAACGGCAACCTATGATTTATTCAAACTGAAATTTTTACCGGAGCTGCAAAAAGTGTTCGGCGGTTATCTTCCGGATTGGAAATGGATGGCCAGCGAGCGGGTATTGTCGAAAGGCAACACCCGCATTATTTTGCGAAGCGCGGATGCCGAAGGCGGTCTGGAAGCAGCTACCGTGAAAGCGGCTTTATTCGATGAGTGCGGGATGGATAAGATAAAAGTCAATTCCTGGGAAGCTATCCAGAGACGGTTAAGTCTCAATCATGGCCGCTGCCTGCTTTCAACAACCCCTTATAATTTGGGTTGGCTCAAATCTGAAATATATGACCGGTGGAGAAACGGCGACCCCGATTTTGAAGTCATTCAATTTAAATCGATTATGAATCCGTCATTCCCAAAAGACGAGTACGAACGGATGAAACTAAAACTCCCGTCATGGAAATTCGAAATGTTTTACAATGGCGAATTCAGCCGACCCGCCGGCATGATTTACGGCGACTTTGATTTTGATACGCAAGTAATCGCGCCGGTGCCGCTAAAACCGGAATGGCCGCGTTGGGTAGGGATTGACTTTGGAGCAATTCACACCGCCTTGATTTGGATTGTGCAAGATCCCGAAAAGAACGTTTTTTATATTTATCGGGAAAGTCTGGAAGGTAGCAAAACCACGGCTGAACATGCGGGGCAAGCCAGAGCAAATGCTGCAAAGGAAAATGTGGTGATGTGGATCGGGGGAGCGCCGTCAGAAAAACAACAACGCTGGGACTGGCTGAACAACGGTATCAATGTGCTTGAGCCTTATATAGTTGACGTTGAATCCGGGATTGATAAAGTGATAGAATTGATTAAAAGCAAAAGGTTGTATATTTTTGATACCTGTGTTGGCGTGATCGATGAGGTCGGTCGTTACAGTCGAGAGCTGAATGAACACGGACAGCCCACGGAGAAGATCAAGGATAAAGCCGATTTTCACCTTTTGGATGCTTTGAGATATGATGTCATTGGATTGGATACGCCCACAGATAACACAATCATTTACGATGAGCGCGTGGAGATTTCGCCGTTTTAGGAGGCAGGAATGAATAAAAACCCTTTATGTGAGACTTGCCCTTTATATCAGCACGATACTTATGAAGATGATTTTGGGTGCGGGCTTGGCTACGACGTAATAGAAAAAACAATCGAGGGCGTCGATAGAAAGATATGGTATTACACCTCCGATGAATGCAAATTGATTTCAATAAAAACAGACGATAGAGATATTGCCCATTTGCCGATGGCGCTTTTACCACCTTTGGATTTAACGGTGGTTACATGAATAATCAAATTCCAGGATTAGGTTTGGATTGTTCAGATTCCACAAAAGGAGTTAACCCATGAGCATAATTACCGATTTAGCCGCGACAATTATGAAACCTCAAATCGAGGAAATCAAAGAGCAGAATCAGGTCACACAAAATAATCTGCTGGAGCGCATGGCCTCGCTTGAACTTGCGCTCGAAGATGCCGGGTGGATGCGTTTAGCTTTTGGTGGGAGTGAGCACGAATTCAGTCGGGAAGGACTACAGAAGATTTCCACCCTATCCCGGAT
>JBAQYH010000641.1:0-2758 GCA_049299935.1 Methylobacter sp.
TCCCTAAACAGGTCGGCGTGAATGACGCCACTCGGCAGATTAACCAGGCTGTTTTTCGCTTGAAAAGCCAACTCGTCATCAATCAGCTCACGATCTGTTGCCGACAAATGAGCACCGATTTTGTTCAGCACCGTTTTGCACCAGCCTAAATCATTGCCGTTTTTTATCGGGAAAACGTAGTCCTCTGTGCAACGATGCAAACTTGCCAGCTGCAAGCCGATTTCCTGGCAATGCAAAACAGAGGGGGTTGCCGTTGCCGCGCCGGATAAGCGCTTGAATACCGCAGCCGGTTTGCCGTTAAGCCGGCGCAACGAATTACCCTGCCGGTCGCTTTGCGGGCGAGGACAAGACAGGCTGTTTTTACCCAGATGCGACAATAATTTTAAAAAATGCGGCAAATCATCGACCGTCAACGACTCAAACAGGGTCAGCACAAAGCTGCCCTGAGTGGTGGTAACGAAGTAATTGGTATTGTCTATGCCGTCCGTTATACCCTCGAAATTGACGACTTCGCCGAGGGTATAAGCACTAAAAAATTGATCGAGTTGCGGGCGTGTAATGCGAGTAAATACCGACACTGATTTAAGCGACTACCATTCCAGCAGCTTCCACATATTGATTTCAGATTCTCTATCCAGATCGCTGCGGCGCACATCCATTTTGCCGTCGCCGTTGGTATCGAGAAAATAATAAGGAGGCCCGACAGCCGGTACGACTTTGATCATATAAAGCTTACCGCCACGGCGGAATTCCTGGATGGTGTCTTTACCTTTACGGATAATGGTAATGTCCGGCTCCATGGTTTCACCGTTTTGCACCGGCAAAGGCGGTTCCGGCGCTTCAGGCACAGCCTCAAGATCCGGCGGTCTGTCATCAACAGCATACGCCGGAAAGGCCAGCAAACTCAGTAGGATAAAACGTCGCATAAAGTGACTCTTTTAATAATAAAAACTGCGGCTATCTTATTACAGTTTTTGCCGGTTTGCTTGACTAAAATAACGCCACAATCAATGTCATCAATGTTGGATTTCGTTTCCCGCCCATCAGGCTTCCAGCTTTACATTCGCGGCGAACGTAAACACACTCGTTATATCCTTAACCTCGAATTTACTCCCTCTCCTGCTGGAGAGGGTTGGGGTGAGGAGATTTTAAAAACCGAATTTTGAAGTGCAAACAGTACAAATAAGCAGAAAATCATAAAATAAAAATCATTGTGTTCACCCTTAGCGTGGACTACACTTTAGTTTTTTAACTGCGGGGATTGACCATGTATGCAACCAATGTCAGAAATTTAAAACGCAACCCTTCAGAAGCGCTTAGACATGCCGAACAAGAACCCGTATTGATTCTAAAAGGCAACCAGCCGAATGCCATCATTTTAAATTTAAAAAGCTCGCTGGGTGATATGGGTGAGCAATTAAAACCCGCTTTGGCCGCCAGTTTATTTAAAGACGGGGTGCTGTCATTAGGCGCTGCTGCGCAAATCAGCGGCTTAAGCCTGTCCGAATTTATTGATCATTTAACCCAGTTAGATATTGATTTGGTGGTTGCCGACCGACAAACCCCTAAGGAACTGGAAACGCTGGATTCATGGCTGTCGTAATAGCCGATGCGGGGTCTTTAATCGCGCTGGCAAAAATCAATCAGCTGCATTTATTGCCCGCCCTTTTTACCACCGTGTCCATCACCCAGGCCGTAGCGGATGAGTGTTTACGCAGTCAATCCAGCGATGCGGTTTTAATCAAACAGGCTTTAGAATCCAGTTGGTTGAAGTGTGTCGACAATCTGGATTTTAAGCACCCTTTATCAAGAAGCCTGGGATTAGGCGAGCGATCCAGTATTGAGTATGCCTTACAAACAGGCACTAAAACCTTGTTAATCCTGGATGATGCATTAGCGCGTAAACAGGCTTTGCGCAGGGAATTGACCGTTGTCGGCACGGCGGCGCTGATGTTTGCCGCGCAACGGAAAGGGTTGATTGCCGTTGCTGAGGCTTTGATCGCTGAGCTTAATCAAGTCGGTTATCGCATTTCAGCGGCTGTGATTGCTCAATTAAAAAGCGGGGTAGAGTATGAGCCATATGTTCGACCATAGCCTTGATGAAACGTAGCGGAATCCGGGATTGACATTACCGACCGCGACAACGATAACCAATTTGTTGAAGTTCTGTATCATATAGTCCAATACAACAGCATCGGGAGATGCCGACTATGAACCAAAAACAGTTATTTGATCAGGCGTTAAGTCTAGCGTTGGCGGATAGAAGAGCGGCTTTGGCCGAACAACTGCTTGCTAGTCTCGATCAGTCCGATCCACAAATAGATGAATTAATAGCCATTGAAGCCGAACGCCGAATTGATGCTTACGACAACGGCGAAATACTTTCAATACCGGCCGATCAGGTTTTTCAGCCGATGGAATAGGACTAAAGGATGTAGGTCGAGTTATCAACAGCGTAAACTACGGAACTAGGCCAAAATAATAACTTCTTAGTAAATCGGAAATATCGATTCTCATGATTTTAGAAAAATGTAAAGGATAAGAAATATGGCGAAAATTCAATTATCACAAAGAATGTAAGTTTTACGCAATAAGTTAAGGTGTAATAAAATATTGGTCTACTTGGATGCATAAGTGCCTAGAAAAAAGTTAACGTGTATTTTGCCCCAAATCCATTTCCGATCTCTTCAATTGCCTGCTCTAATTCGCTGGCAGAATAGGATTTAAAAGAAAGCCATTCGTACTTTATTTTTCGCCA
>JBAQYH010000642.1:0-7350 GCA_049299935.1 Methylobacter sp.
CAGGCGCATTATCAATCTGATCAAAGGCTTTAACTTCACCACCTTGGAGCTCGGCCATTACTTTTGTTAAGGCTGCGGTTAATGTAGTTTTACCATGATCGACGTGACCGATTGTGCCGACGTTTACGTGCGGCTTGCTACGTGAGAATTTTTCTTTGGCCATAAAAATACACCCCTAATAATCAACACAACACATGGAGCTCATAACCGGATTTGAACCGGTGACCTCTTCCTTACCAAGGAAGTGCTCTACCTACTGAGCTATATGAGCAAAATTCTTTGAATTTGGAGCGGGTGATGGGAATCGAACCCACGTGATCAGCTTGGAAGGCTGGAGTTCTACCATTGAACTACACCCGCGGATAATTTTTAATTAGATGGTGGAGGGGGGAGGATTCGAACCTCCGAAGGCAGAGCCGGCAGATTTACAGTCTGATCCCTTTGGCCGCTCGGGAACCCCTCCGTTATCGGATAAGCTGCTTATTATCTTTTATTTGCCCCATACTGTCAACAAATCATTTAACCTGAATTCAATTTATTCATTACTACCGACATATCGCCCGCAACCATCTGATTCACAAAGCCCCCGGCAAAATCAAAAGCCGCTAATATCGAATCCCACTCAATTTTAGAAGGAGCCGATAACACAAAATCTGCAACAACTTTTCCGGACGAAGGGCGACCAATACCTATCCTTAAACGATAAAACTCTTTTGATCCCAGATGCGCAATAATATCCCTCAATCCATTATGTCCGGCATGCCCACCATCTTTTTTTAGCTTTACCACGCCAACATCAAAATCAAGCTCATCATGAATAACAAGAATCTCCTCTGGAGCCAGCTTATAGTATCGAGCGACCTTACCTACCGCCTGACCACTTCGATTCATAAATGTACTAGGCTTCAACAGCATCACTCTGCCGCCAACAACTCCAACCTCAGACAACAACCCATCAAATCTAGGCTCACTAACCCAGGTACCGCCAGACTCAGACACCAACCTGTCTAAAAACAAAAACCCGGCATTGTGCCGGGTTTTTTCGTACTGCCGCCCTGGATTTCCCAAGCCAACTATCAGCTTAATCATGTTTCAATTTATAGACTACTCGGCAGCATCATCTTTGCTTGCTTTTGAAGCCATCATTGACGCAACAGGATGATCATGCTCAGGACCCTGAGCCAAAGCCACAATTTCAATACCCGCAGGCAGAACAATATCCGAAAGATGAACCGACTCACCAATATCCAAACCTTTCAAATCCACTTCGATATAATCAGGCAATACACCAGGCAAGCAGGTAACTTCAACATCGATCATCGCATGAGCCACAATCCCGCCTTTCTTTCCACCGACCGAGACCTGCTCATTGATGAAGTGCAAAGGCACATGCACTTTCAATACCTCAGACATATTAACCCGCTGAAAATCCATATGCAGAACTTGAAACTTAGCAGGGTGACGCTGAACGCCCTTCAGAATCGCTTTCTCTGTTTTGCCATCTACCGTGATGTCCAAAACATGCGAATAAACCGCTTCATGCGCAAGATGCTTAATCACTTCATTATGGCTTAGCACAAGCATTTGAGGCTCACCATGCCCACCGTATATTACCGCAGGCACATTACCTGTACGACGAGCTCTTCTTGCTGCGCTTTTACCTGATTGCCCACGACTTTCGGCAACAAACTCAAATACGTTAGACATTTTCCTCTCAACCCCGTGCTATCTAGCACTACAAATTAAATTTTATCAATCAACAACCATTAATCTACGTAAAGCGAACTAACCGACTCTCCGACAGCTATACGTCTTATGGTTTCAGCCAGCATTTCCGCAACGCTTAACTGCCTTATTTTTCCGGATTCAGCCGCCTCACAACTCAACGGAATTGTGTCGGTAACAACCAGCTCATCGAGCTCCGAATTATTTATATTTTTTAAAGCAGGGCCCGACAAGACCGCATGCGTACAATATGCAACCACCTTGTTCGCGCCATGTTTCTTTAGCGCCCCTGCGGCGTGACACAAGGTTCCGGCCGTATCAACCAAATCATCGACCAATACGCAACTTCGCCCTTCCACATCGCCAATTATATGCATAATCTCTGCGACATTAGCCTTTGGCCTGCGCTTATCTATAATCGCAAGATCGGCATCATCCAAACGCTTTGCAAGCGCTCTTGCCCTGACAACACCACCAACATCCGGCGAAACAACAATCAAATCTTTATACTTTTGTCGCCACACATCACCCAGAAGAATAGGCGATGAGTAAACATTATCCACAGGTATATCAAAAAAACCCTGAATCTGATCAGCGTGCAAATCAACCGTCAAAATCCGATCCGTGCCCGCCTGCTCAATCATCTTTGCAACCAGCTTCGCACTGATGGGCACTCTCGCCGACCGCGACCTCCTGTCTTGCCGCGCGTAGCCATAATATGGCATTACCGCCGTTATCCGTGATGCCGAAGCCCGATGAAGAGCGTCTATCATCACCAGCAACTCCATTAGATTCTCATTTGTTGGAGAGCACGTCGGCTGAATAACGAAAATATCCTTACCTCTAACATTTTCTTCAATTTCAACCGCCACCTCTCCGTCGCTGAATCTGCCGACGGTCGCCATTCCGAGGCGCATATTGAGCTTTTTTACTATACCCTCTGATAAAGCCAAGTTAGCATTTCCAGAAAACACCATCATAGAGGTGTCACTCATCAAGCACTCCCAAATAGAATTTAACTTAGCGAGGTAAATGGCTGGGCCGCAAGGATTCGAACCTTGGTATGCGGAGATCAAAACCCCGTGCCTTACCGCTTGGCGACGGCCCAATAATCATGATATTAGCTACCATTCTTCAGCTTTGAAAACAAGGGCGACTCATTTACACCCCTCACCAGATAAACCTGCCATTTCTTTTGAAGTGACTGATATGCACTGGCAGCAGCTTTTTCTGAATCAAACTGAGCAAAAACACATGCCCCTGTTCCGGTTAGCCTCGCCTCAGAAAATTCAGACAAGTCAACCAAAGCATCTTTAACAGGCTGGTAACCTTTACGAACCACCCCAAGACAATCGTTTTGGTGCTGGCCCGCTATAAAGTCGGCTATTCTGATCGATTTGCTATCCCGTGTCAAATCTTTAGCTGAAAATACTTCTTTCGTATCCACATGACAATCCGGCTTAATCACCACAAACCACTGTTCTGGAATATTTATTTTCTCAAGTTTCTCACCAACGCCTTCCGCCCATGCCGAATAGCCGTACACGAAAACCGGCACGTCTGCGCCCAATATCAAACCCAATTCCATCAATTTTTCCATTGACAGCTGCAAACCCCATAACTCGTTCAGTACGACCAGCGTTGTTGCCGCATCGGAACTGCCGCCGCCAAGTCCGCCGCCCATTGGCAGATTTTTTTCGACCTCGATGCACACCCCTTGCTCACAACCCGTTTCTGCCTTTAACAGGTTTGCAGCCCTAATCGTCAGATCGTCCGCCTCAAGAACACCGGGGATAGGCTTTTGCAAACTGACCCGACCGTCAGCTACCGGATGAAATGTTATCCAGTCACATAAATCGATGAATTGAAACACCGTTTGCAACAAATGATAACCATCACTTCTTTGCCCGGTAATCCGCAACATTAAGTTCAATTTTGCCGGCGCAGGCCATCTCTCTGCCCACGCAGACTTGATGTGTTGTTTTTGTATCATTGTAAAACCCAGTGATCGATGATTAACTTTAACTTGACTTGGTTATTCATAACCATCATTTTGTGCGGCATAGCGCCGTCATCAACCGGCTGCATTTGCTTATATTCACTCAGCCACCCCGCCTGATTAAAACCGGCATCGGTGTCTTTATAGGAACGGGACGGCTCAGGCAAACCCACCACCCAATACCGTAGCGACCGCACAGGAACAAACATACCCAATTGTTGATTAATAAACTCTTCCGGCTGCGATGAAGACTGCACATCATCCCCGCCTCGATCTATGGTGACAACATTTCCCGTCAACGAAATAATAACCGCCCCCTGTCCCATGGGACCGGATAACTTTATTTTTTCCGCATCAGGACTATGCTCCCAGCTTATATTCGCCGACCAGGAATCATTTCTCCCTGTTAATGCCAACCGCCCCTCAAACGACCAATGCTTTAGCTCATAGAGAGAGTGCATCGCAGCCCTTGAATAATGCATATTCGGCTCCACCGGAACCACGGAACAAGCCGACAACAACAATATCAGGCATCCCCCAACCAACAACCCTGCTTTAAAACGTAACACTCTATTCTTCGCCGCCCAATATTCTTTTTTGGAAATCCAATAAATATTCATCTTCCGGGGCTTTTTTAATAGCCTTAGTAAATATCTTTTTGGCCTCATCTTTTCTACCCAAGGCCCACAACACTTCAGCAAGATGAGCCGCTATTTCACTCTCCTGCTGTTTTGCATATGCCCGCTCAAGGTAGTCCAAGGCTTGCTGAAGCTTTCCCTGCTTAAACTGTAGCCACCCAAAACTATCCATAATCACAGCCTCATTCGGCTGCAACCTAAGCGCATGTTGCAGATATTTTTCTGCATCGGCATAGCGTTCAGCACTATCCAGCAAACTATAGCCCAATGCGTTTAAAGCCTCAGCATCATCAGGATTCTGGGCTAATATTTTTTTCAGATCAGCTTCCAACACATCCAGCCTATTAATCCGCTCCGCCATCAACGCATGCGTGTATAACAAGTCTCTTTGATCCGGCTGAGCGGCCAATGCATCGCTCAGCAGCTTAAAGCCTTTTTCATATTGGCCTTGCTGACCGTACAACCCGGACTGCATCAAAATAATACGCAGCCTCTGTTTTGGAAATTGATTCGATATCAGGTTCAGTCGCGAATCGGCCTCCTCAAATTTCTTATCTTTCACCAGCAACGAAACAGCCGAAATCGCCGACTCAAAAACAACCGGCCCGTCAGTCACCTTATCAAACCATGCCAGCGCCTTTTCCGTATGCCCGCGTTTTTCTTCTATCTTCCCTAAATAAAAACTGGCCTGACTTTGCCATTCAGGTTGATCAAGCAACTGCTTGAAGATATCTTCAGCCTTCCCGTCACGATCCAATTGCAGATGCACTAAGGCCAGCGCAATCTGGCTCTCGGCATCTTTTGGATTAGCCAAAACAATACCCTGATAGACCTCGCCCGCCGCTTCATACTCTGTTGCTTTTATTAAAACCTGCGCCAGCAGTTTCTTAAGCTTGTCATTTTCAGGGTATTTAACGGTCGCATTTCTTAGCAAGGTTTTTGCCTTATTCAAATCCCCCGAAAATACCGCTATTTGCGCCTGAAATATTAATGCCTTATCCCAGCCAGGCTGGATATTCAATGCCTGCTGCACTTTCTTTTCAGCCAGAGCATTATTTTTCATTTCCATAGCCAACAGCGACTGCACAAAGTAAACCACAGCCTGATCGGGATTCTTCACCTCCAAAGCATCAAGCACTCCATAAAATAATTCTGATTTGCCATCTTGTTGCAAGACACTAGCCAATTCAAGCGCGGTCTTTTCAAATCCGGCAGGATCAATCTTCAGCACGGCATCTAAATGATCAACAGCCGCCTGCTTATTGTCGGTTCTTAATGCCGATAATGCGGCTATTTTTCTTGCCGTCAGATTATTAGGATCTTGTCTTAACCATAAGGAAACAGCTTCATCCGTTTTTTTGCCATCCTTCATGTACATGGCAATCTTTGCCGCCCTTTCCGCAAACCGGGGATCTTTAGCCCGCTTGGCAGCCTCCATATAACCTTCCAAAGCGATAGCATATTGCCCTCTTTGTCCCGCAAGCTCTGCCGCCATCAGCATGTACATCACATCGGGATCTATTGCCGTTTCCACCTCGCTGTGTTGCGTTTTTTCCTTGGGCTCGGCTATTTTGACAGGCTCAAGCAATTCTTCCTGCTCACTCGTCTTTTCAGGCGAACTGGCGCAACCATTAAGAAAAACAAGGATCATCACTGAAAACAATCTAAAAATTAACACACAATCGTCCTATTTATTTCCTACACATATTTCGCTATAGATTATCAGAAAAACCTGTTGAATCAGACTGCTGATTTATTCCATTTGGATAAAGTCACTATATTTCTTAGAATAGCCTCCATAATACAGATGTTGAGGCTCAAGGTAAAAGGTTCGCGATTTTATAAATCCGGCCTCTTGAACCTTAAACCTTTTACCTTGAACTAAGCACATGACACTTCTTGCAGTTGGGATTAATTACAACACCGCGCCGGTTTCGATTCGCGAGCGCCTGTCGTTCCCTGCCGAAATTCTTGAATCATCGTTACAGGAATTGTGGCACATCAAAGAAATCAGTGAAGCCGCCATACTGTCAACCTGCAACCGCACCGAGTTCTACTGCACCTCAACCACCGCGAATAAACAAATCCTGATTGACTGGGTAGCGCAAAGCAAGCAAATCAGCGCCGCCGATTTTGCGCCCTATCTGTACTGCCATACCGATAGCGAACTGATACGCCACATGTTTCGCGTGGCTTGCGGCCTGGATTCGATGATCCTGGGCGAACCGCAAATTCTTGGCCAAATGAAAACAGCTTATCAGGCCGCCTACGAAGCAGGGACTTTAGGCAAGCGTCTGGGCAAACTTTTTCAGCACACCTTTACTGCCGCCAAAAAAGTGCGCACCGACACTGCGATCGGTTCCAGCCCCGTTTCAGTTGCCTTTGCCGCCGTGCAACTGGCGCAGCAAATTTTCGATAAGCTCAGCGAGCAAACCGCTTTGTTAATCGGCGCCGGCGAAACCATTGAATTGGCCGCACGGCATTTGTCTCAACAAGGCATAGGCCGCATCATTATCGCCAACCGCACTTACGATAAGGCTCACTCCCTGGCCATGCAGTTTAACGGTTATGCGATCGCCTTATCCGAATTGCCCGCGCACTTGCCCGAAGCCGACATCATTATTTCATCAACCGCCAGCCAACTGCCGATACTCGGCAAGGGCCGCGTTGAGAGCGCCTTAAAAAAACGCAAGCATAAACCGATATTCATGGTGGACCTTGCGGTACCCCGCGATATTGAAGCCGAAGTTGAGCAGCTCCGGGACGTATACCTTTACACCATCGACGATCTGCAAAACACCATCGATCAAAACATGAACTCCCGCCGCTTGGCGGCAGAACAGGCCGAAGAAATAATCGACACTCAGGTGGACCATTTTTTAGCCTGGTTACGCGCCCAAGGCGCACAATCGACTATTCAGGATTACCGCCATCAGGCCGAACAATCCCGGGATGAAGCCTTGCAAAAAGCCCTGGCCTTACTAAAAA